>JAAYJJ010000131.1 GCA_012522985.1 Aliarcobacter butzleri | reverse complement strand
GAAAAGTGAAAAGTGAAAAGTGAAAAGTGAAAAGTGAAAAGTGAAAAGTGAAAAGTGAAAAGTGAAAAGTGAAAAGTGGGTGGGGATATTGTAGGAAGTAACACTTTAGTGTTACAATCCTATAAATTAGATATAAAATATTAGTTTTTTATTTAAGTCTTTTTATAATCTCTATCAAAAACTCAGCAGATCGAAGTGCAGAACTTTGTAAAAACTCATCAAAGCTAAACCCTGCATCAACATCAGCACTATCACTAATAGATCTCAAAATCAAAAATGGAACATCCAAAGCATCACAAACAACAGCAACACTAGCACCTTCCATCTCCAAGGCATCTGCTTTAAAAGTAGCTCCTATCCAGTTTTTTCTTGTCTCATTGGCTACAAACTGATCTCCAGTTGCAATAGTACCTTCTAAAAGATTTAAACCTTTAGCCTTTGCTACCTCTCTTGCTATATCTATAAGCTCTAAGTTTGATTCAACAAAAACTTTACCTTCAGGAACATAACCAAAAGGATGACCAAAAGCTGTAATATCTAGATCATGTTGGCAAAGTTTTGTAGCAACTACTAAATCACCTATCTTCAAAGATGGATTTATAGCACCTGCTACCCCACTAAAAAGTAGTTTTTCACATCCAAACTTTGTAATCATAGTTGAAGCAGTTAAAGAGGCAAAAACTTTACCTATTTTACTATAAGCTATAACAAGCTCTAAATCATTATATTTTACTTCATAATATCTATTATCTGCATATTCAGTAATTTTAATATCATCAAAGTAAGCAAGAAGTGGTTCAACCTCTTCTTGCATTGCACCCATTATAGCTATTTTAGCCATTTAACACCTCTAAAGTTTTATTTAATGTATCAATATTATTAATATTATATGTTGGAGTTGTAAGCTTTTTATTTAAACCTTTTAAAACCGCTCCATTTCCAAACTCTATAAAACAATCAACCTTTTCATCATATTTAGCAATAGATTGCTTATATAAAACAGGCTTAGTAAGTTGCTCTGCTAAAAGTGTGATAGCCTCATCTTTAGAATTATACTCATTAGATGTTACATTTGATACAACAGGAGCTATAAAACTATCTTTTATAAATCTATTTAACTCCTCTTTCAAAGGCCGAACAGCACTCTCTAAAAGTGGGCAATGACTAGCAACTGACATATTTAGAACTATTGCTCTTTTTGCTCCAGCAGCTTTAAATATATCAACCAACTCTTCCAAATCAGCCTTTATTCCAGCTAAAACAAGTTGTCCATCGATATTGTAGTTTGCAGCCCATACTTTTTTGCCATTTTTTCTTTGTTGTTTGCAAATCTCTTCTACAACACTATCTTCTAAGCCTAAAAGTGCCATCATACCAGCTCCTACACCTTCACAAGCCTTTGACATAAAAAGTCCTCTTTTATGAACAAGTTCTATAGCATCAAGATAATCCAAAGCTCCAACACTAACTAAAGCACTAAATTCACCCAATGAGTGTCCCAATGCAAAAGTTGGAGTAAGCTTATAGTGTGTTTTTAAAACTTCCAAAGCTATAGCACTTACAAGTAAAATCGCTGGTTGAGTATATTCTGTTTTTTCTAAATTTGCATTTTCTTTAAATAGTAACTCTTCAAAATCTATATTAAGTCTTTTTGATGCATTTACTACCATCTCTTTAGCAATATCAAAATTTTCAAAAAACTCTTTTCCCATCCCTATCGTTTGGCTTCCTTGCCCAGGGAATATAAAACCTACTTTTTTCATTTAAGTTATCCTATTAGTGACAACCACATCCACCATGTCCGTGTCCATTACCTGTACCACAACTTCCTGCTCCATGGTGATCTTGATGATGATCCATACCAGAGTTGCTTCCACAACCTCCGCCACTTCCACATCCACATCCGCCACTAGAAATACCACCTACAACGCCAGTAGCCATCTCTTGATCAGTTGCTTTTCTTGAGTCTAAAATAGTAACAGTAAACATCAATGTTTTACCAGCCATTGGATGATTATAATCTATAACAACCTCATTATCATCAAAACTTTTTACATTTACTTGTACAGTTTCACCCTCTTCACTAGTACCATATAAAGTCATACCTTCAATCAAATCAATACCAGCAAACTGCTCTTTTGGTAAAACTTGAACAGCCTCTTCATTATATTCACCATATGCATCAGCTGGATTAACTATAACATCAGCTTTATCACCAACACTCATATTTAAAATCTCTTCTTCTAAACCTTTGATTATTTGTCCCATACCAGTGATAAACTCCAATGGTCTTCCACCTAAGTTAGAGTCTAACTGCTCGTTTGTATTTGCATCTTTAAGATTGTACTCGATAGCAACTACGTTATATTGTTCTATTTTCATATTTTTCCTTTTTTTAGTATAAACTCTTATTCAGAGATAATTTTTTTAGCTTCCTTAGCCTCTTTTGATTCTGGATAAGCTTGGATTAATGTATTAAAAAACTTAGATGCATTATCTAAATCTTTTAACTCTTTAAATGAAACTGCACTATTTAATAATAACTGTGGCATCCAGTAACCTTTGTCATACAATAATGCTGAAGTTTTAAAATAATTTATTGCTTTTTCATAATCTTTTCTAACAAACCACATTTGTCCTAAAAGATAGTTAGATTCAGCGGGTTTATAATTGACACTTACTAAGTATTCAAATATAGGGATAGCTTGAGTAAAATAGAGTTTATCAAACTGTGCTTTTCCCTCTTCAAATAACTCTTTATTGTCTCTTTTATCAAATTGGGAATTGGTATTATCTGTTGCTTGTTCTTTTGGTTCTGCTTTTTTATTTTGTGTAGCTACAAATTGTTGCATATTTTTTTCAAATTCATTTCTTGATAAATAGTTTTTATTAATAGTATCAGTTTGTTTAACAACTTCAGAAATAATCTTTTTAAGCTCAGAAATATTTTGCATATTCTCTTCTTGCATAGCTAAAAGCTGATTAACTACTGTTTTAAGTGATTCTATATCTTGTTGATTTTGAGAAGTTTGTGTTTCAATAACATTAAGAGTTTGTGATAGGGTATTGATCTTAATTCCTTCACCTTCAAAGATTGATTCAAGTCCTTGTAATCTTTCATTGATTGTTTGAAGATCACCTTTTACCACCCTTACACTTGTATCGACACTATCAACTCTATCTCTTGTTTCAAGAATTTTTTTTTCAGATTGAGATAAGCCATAAGGGTTTGGAGAGTTTAAATCACCAGCTCCAAAAACAGAAACTTCGGCACTAAAAAGCACCGAAGTTGTAAAAGTATATATTAATAGATTTTTATAAAACATACGTTTGATTATGGCATTACTTTATAATCAACTCTTCTGTTCATTTGCCAACACTCTTTAGTTTTCTCTGTACAAACAGGACTTCCTTCACCTAAACTTACCATTGTAATTGTTGCTGCATTTACACCATCAGCTACAAGTGCTTGTTTAGCTGTATTTGCTCTTTTTAGTCCAAGTGCATAGTTATACTCATCAGTTCCCCACTCATCAGTGTTACCTTCTAAAGTAATACTTACATCTCTACCAACTGATAAAATTGATTGAGAGTTGTCTTTTGCTCTAGTTATCATATCTTCAGTTAAATGATATTTGTCAAATGGAAAATATAAAGAAGTTAGTTGCACTAATTTACCATCAATCATAGTAGAGAATACTCTTGCATTTCTCCAATCTCCACCATCATCAAATCCCTCAACAAAGTCTAATGTAACACTATCAACAGCATCAAGCTTTGTACTTAATGTATCTTGTGTTTGTGTACCTGTAGATTCAGCTTCAACCTGAACACTTTTTTGCGTACACCCACCTACTAATAGTGCAGCTAATACAACTGAATATAAACCAATTTTTTTCATTTGTTTTCCTTTTGAAATAATTTTTGTAATAATACACCATCTAAACTTAAAACTTGTTTAGACAAACTACCAATCTATAGACTGTATGCTACCATTTGCAAGTGGGAATAAGAACGATTTATCATGATTCAATCTTATGATTCCAAGTGAGCTTTTGTTATTTTCTGTTTTTATAAATATAATAGATTCACCATCTCTTGAAAACTTAGGAAACTGATTCATCCCACTAGTAGTAAGTTTCTTAATAAAACTACTTTCAGTCGATATAAGATAAATATTAAAATTATTATATCCAAATACATTCTCACCTTCTCTACTTGTATATACAACTAAATTACCAAAAGCATTTGCAGAATTGTTGTTTTTTCCATGATAAACTAACTTACTAGCAATCCTTTGTCCTATTTCTTGTTTAAAAATATTTGGATTTCCTTGTCTATCTGATACAAAAACTATACTTTTTTCACCTTCAAGATAGTGTCCATTTACATCTATACCACTAAAATCTGTAATTCTTGTTGCTTGTTTTGAGATAGTATTATATTCATAAATATCAGGTTGTGAGTTTGGAGCCATTGTTAAAAGAATTTTTTTACCATCTTTACTTACATCAGAACAAACCAACATTCCATCACTTTGTGTTATCTTTTGAGCTTGGGCATTGAAAATATTCACTTTCATTAATGTTGGTTTTCCAAAATTATAAGTTGTGTAATAAAAGTTTTCTTGCTCTTCATCAGCCCATTTAGGAAAAATATTTAAACCCTTTTGTACTATAACTTTTTGATATGTTAAAGTATAATCAGCTACAACTATTTGAGACTCTTTTGGTGCTGTATATCTTGAAAATATAACAAACCTCTCCATCCAATCAATAGATGGTGCTTTTATATAGTTGTTTATATCAATAGCGACTTTATGAGCTATAAAAGGATATCTATCATCTTTTGGGCTATTGATAGATTTTTCTAAAACTAGCTTATTTAAATTTGTATCATATAGTTTTAGCTTTAATAAAAATCCTTCAAAGATACTCTGTTCAGTTGTAATATTTATTACCAAATCAATATCTAGCTTTTTATATTCATAAAAATTGATATTTGATTCAAATCTTTGATTTGTATTAACTCTTTTTACATTAAAATGTCCGCTTACCTCTAAATCTTTTTCCAATAATTTATGTATATCATCTAAATGCTTACTTGGTAATGTCTCACTTTGTGAAGAGACAACTGCAACTGATGGCTTATATCCAACATTTTTAACTATTTCCATACTTGCATCAACTGAAGCAAATACAAATTGACATACCAATATCAATAAACCAAAAACTCTAAACATCAATCTCCCTTTGTTTTAAATGTAACTTTTAAGGTTGTTTTCTCACCTTTTTGATGCTCTGGGAATTTTTCATTTGTTTGAAAACTTAAAAAACTCTCTAAAGCACTATCAAAATCTCTATTTCCTGATTTTGAGATAATATTATAACTGAATTTTCCATTTTTGTAAATAGTAATAAGAACATTACTACTTAAACCTTTTGAATTACTACTAGGGTTCCATTTTGAAGCTAATATATCATATATTAAAGAATAATACTCATCAACATTAGCATCAACAGTTGGAGCCATAGATGATGAAGAGTTTAAATTGATATTTTCTAGCTGTTTTGTAATAGCTGAAGAGATCTCTTTTCTTTCTTCTTTTTCAAATGTAGATTTATATATACTAGCTACTTTTGAACTTTGTTCGGTTGTAGTCTCTTTTTTCTCTATAGTTTTGGCATCACTTTTAACATTGGCAAATAGCTCTTTCATAGTAGTTTTGGAAACTGTATCTTTTGATGCAGATTTTTCTTCTACCTTAACATCTTCTACTTTTGGTTTTTGTGGGCTTGTTTTTTCTACTTTTTTTGGAGAATCCATAATGCTAAGATCTAGCTCTATTGCTGTTTGTCTTTCAAATGAAGTTATTTTTATTGTATTAGGTTCTATCATATAATACAATATAGAAAATAGAAAAAAAAGATATAAAGATATAGCGATAATACCTGAACTTAAAAAATGATTATTAGTTAGGGGCATATCAACCATCCGTTATTAAAGAAACTTTAAGAAATCCTGCACTTTTTACTGTTTTAAGAACATATATAATATCTTCATATTGTAGTGTTCTATCAGCTTTTATATAGATAGTAATATCCTTATCTTTATCTTGTGAAGATAAAATAAAAGAGTCTGCAAACTCTTTGATATTGTAGCTCTCTTTTTCTACTTTTACTACTCTATCTTTACTTATAAAAATATCAAGCTTTTTTGTTTGTGTTGCTGTTTTTGTTTTGCTACCACTTGGTAAGTTGATATTTTCTTCATACTCTAAAACTGGTGCTGTAACCATTAGTATTGCTAATAAAACCAACATTACATCCACTAGTGGAACAATATTTAACTCTGGTTTATGGTTAAAATCAAACACTTTTGATCCTTATGCTCTAGAAATCAAAATTTCTGATTGTGCCTTTAAATAAGTATGCAACTCATAAACTTTTCTACTTAATATCTGGTGAAATGTATAAGCAAAAGTTGCTACAAAGATACCATTTGCTGTTACTATCAAAGCTTCTGAAATAGCTGGAGCTATAGTACCAAATCCAACCTTATCCATACCTGCAAACATTGCAAATGCTTCTAATATCCCAACTACTGTACCAAATAATCCAATAAATGGAGCAGTTGATGCTACAATTGAAAGCCAAGAAATACCAACACTTGCTTCACGGATTATGGATATTTCACAAGCACTTAACATCTCTTTTGATACTTGATTTGATTTAGTACATCTACTAAGTTTTGAAAGTGGATTGATTGTCATATGGTTATTTAAAACCAATGCTTCTAGTGATTTTTGTTCATTTTTAACCAAAGAATTTAAGTTAAAATAGCGGTATAAATAGACCCAAATAGTCGATATAAAGTATATAGACAGTACCAACAATACTAAGATTGTTATGGCACTGCTATTTGATAAATAATTTAAAAATAAATCTATCATTTTAAGCAAAAGAGTTTATTTTTGCTTCAACAGTTGCTAAAGAGACATTAGAATCTCTTACTGAATTAACTAGTTCTTTTGCTGCTTCAATGTTTGCAGCAATCTCACTATCTTCTCCAGCAGTTAAAGCTATCGCTCCATCAACTAAAACATCAACAGAGCTTTCATTGACTTTTACATGTCCCCAATTGACTGCTATTGCATCAGTTGTATTTTTACCTTCTATAACTATTACACCAACACTTAATGTTGATACCAATGAAGCATGACCTGGTAAAACCCCAAACTCTCCCTCTTTTCCAGGGAGAGTTACAGATTTAATATCACCTTCAAAGATCAAACCATTTGGTGTAACAATAGATAATTTCATAGTATTCATAAACTATCCTTATTTAGATTTTAGACTCTCTGCCTTTGCAATAGCTTCGTCTATTCCACCAACCATATAAAATGACATTTCTGGTAAATTATCATATTTACCATCTAAGATACCTTTAAATCCTGCAATTGTATCTTCTAGTGATACATATTTCCCAGGACTTCCTGTAAATACTTCTGCAACGAAAAATGGTTGAGATAAAAATCTTTCTATTTTTCTAGCTCTATCAACAGTAAGTTTATCATTTTCACTTAGCTCATCCATACCTAGAATTGCTATGATATCTTGTAAGTCTTTATATTTTTGAAGTACAGATTGTACACCTCTTGCTACGCTATAGTGCTCTTCACCAAGTACTTCTGCACTTAGAATTCTTGATGTTGAATCTAGTGGATCAACTGCTGGATAGATACCTTTTTCTGCAATTTTTCTATTTAAAACTGTAGTAGCATCTAAGTGAGCAAAAACAGAAGCTGGAGCTGGGTCTGTTAAGTCATCTGCTGGTACATATACAGCTTGAACAGATGTAATTGAACCTTTAGCTGTTGATGTAATTCTCTCTTGTAATGCACCCATTTCTCTAGCAAGTGTTGGTTGATATCCAACAGCTGAAGGGATTCTTCCAAGAAGTGCAGACATCTCTGAACCTGCTTGAGCAAATCTAAAAATATTATCAATAAACATTAATACGTCAAGACCTTTTTCATCTCTAAAATATTCAGCCATTGTAAGCCCTGTTAGAGCTATTCTATTTCTTGCCCCTGGTGGTTCACTCATTTGTCCATAGCACAGTGCAACTTTATCCAAAACGTTAGAGTCTTTCATCTCATGATAAAGGTCATTTCCTTCTCTTGTTCTCTCACCAACACCAGCAAATACAGAGTATCCAGAGTGTTTAAACGCAACGTTGTGAATAAGTTCCATAATAATAACTGTTTTACCAACACCAGCACCACCAAATAATCCAACTTTACCACCTTTTGCATATGGTGCTAGAAGATCTATAACTTTGATACCAGTTTCAAACATCTCTGTTTTTGTTGATTGTTCTTCAAAGCTTGGTGCCGTTCTGTGAATAGACCAATACTCTTTTGCTTCAACAGGAGCACCATCATCAACTGGCTCTCCAATAACATTAAATATTCTTCCTAGAACTTCTTCACCAACAGGAACTTTTATAGGGCCACCTGTTGAAACTACTTTTTGTCCTCTTCTTAAACCTTCTGTCATATCCATAGCAATAGTTCTAACTCTACTATCACCAATATGAGCTGCAACTTCCAAAACCAATCTTGATCTATTTTCGCCATCATCAAAAACAACATCAATTGCTTCATTTATTTCTGGTAGGTAACCATCAAATTGTACATCTACAACTGGTCCCATTACCTGAATAATTTTACCTTCCATTCAACTGCTCCTTATAAATTTCTTTTATTATTATTTTAAAGCTTCCATACCGCTTATAATCTCAATAAGCTCGGTAGTAATAGCTGCTTGTCTTGCTTTGTTAAATTCAACTGTCAAAGACTTTACTCTACTTTTAGCATTTGTTGTTGCTGCTTCCATAGCTTGCATTCTAGCACTATGTTCTGCTGCTAAAGAGTCAATCAATGAATAATACATATTAAAGTTTAGATATTTTTCAGTTAATTCACCTAAAACCTCTGTATCATCATCAGGCTCGATATCTAGCATTGATTCACTCTCTATTGTAGGTACTTTATCAAGTCCTATTGGTAGTAAATCAATAACTTTTCTCTCTTGAGTTAGCATATTTACAAATCCATTATACACTAGTACAACTTTATCTGTAACATGATTATTAAAATCTTTAATTGCTTCTGAAATAAAATAACTTGCTCTATCATAATCAGGAGCAGCACTTAAACCTATCTCTTTTTGAGTTAATTCATAACCTTGAAAAGAGTAGTAATCTATAGCTTTTCTTCCAGCAATTCTTAATCTTACTTTTATGTTTTTAGACTTATAGTCTAATATCATTTTATTAACAAGCTTAATAGTTGACATATTAAAGCCACCACAAAGTCCTTTGTCTGCTGTAACTATCACAATATCAACAGTTTTAGGGTTATCATTTGCTACAAATGCTCTTGATAGATTTGCACTACCTTGAGCTTTTGATATTCTATAAGCAATCTCACCTAGAACTTCATTAAGTTTATTTGCATAACTTCTTGCTCTTTTTGATAGCTGTTCAGTTCTTCTCAATTTCGCAGAAGAAACCAGCTTCATAGCTTTGGTTGTCTTTTGCGTATTATTAACACTTTTAATTTTTCTTGAAATCTCTTTTAAGTTAGCCATGAGCTATTCCTTATTTTGCATTAAAAATGGTCTTAAACTCGTCTAACGCTGTTTTTAATGTATTTTCTAAATCACCATCTATTGCTTTTTTTGTTTTTAGATCTGTAAAAATATTTGAATATTTTTGCTCTAAAAATGGATAAAGCTCTGCTTCAAATTTTGTAACTTCTGATGCAGATATTGAATCTAAATAACCTTTTGCTCCAGCATAAATCATAACAACTTGTTTTTGGATAGTAAGAGGTTTGTTAGCACCTTGTTTTAGTACTTCAACCATTCTTTGTCCTCTTTCTAGTTGTTTTCTAGTTGCCTCATCTAGATCTGATGCAAATTGACTAAACGCTTCTAGCTCTCTATATTGAGCAAGGTCAAGTCTTAATGTACCTGAAACTTGTTTTGTAGCTTTTATTTGTGCAGCTCCACCAACTCTTGATACAGATAAACCAACGTTAATAGCTGGTCTAATTCCAGAGTTAAATAGATCAGTTTCTAGGAAAATTTGTCCATCTGTAATAGAAATAACGTTTGTTGGAATATATGCCGCAACGTCACCTGCTTGTGTTTCAATGATTGGTAATGCAGTTAAACTTCCAGCACCAAGCTCATCATTTAGTTTTGCAGCTCTTTCTAGTAATCTTGAGTGTAGGTAGAAAACATCCCCTGGGAACGCTTCTCTTCCTGGAGGTCTTCTAAGAAGTAGTGACATTTCTCTATATGCAACAGCATGTTTACTTAAATCATCATATATAATCAAAGCATGTTTACCATTATCTCTAAAATACTCACCTATAGTTACACCTGTATAAGGAGCTAAAAACTGTAATGCTGAAGATTCACTAGCACCTGCATTAACTATAATAGTATAATCCATAGCACCATTTTCTTCTAAAACTCTTAATACGTTCGCAACTGAAGATGCTTTTTGTCCAATAGCTACATAAATACAGATAACATCTTCACCTTTTTGGTTTAAGATAGCATCTATAGCAACTGTTGTTTTACCTGTTTGTCTATCACCAATAATAAGCTCTCTTTGTCCTCTTCCGATTGGAACAAGTGCATCGATAGCTTTTATACCAGTTTGTAGTGGCTCATGAACAGATTTTCTAGCCATAATCCCTGGTGCTTTTTCTTCAACAAATCTTTGCTCTGTTGCAACGATAGAACCTTTTCCATCTATTGGCTCACCTAAAGAGTTTACAACTCTTCCAATTACACCCTCGCCTACTGGAACTTCAAGAAGTTTTCCAAGTCTTTTACAGCTAGTACCTTCTCTAAGTCCTGCACTATTTCCTAGTACAACCACACCAACTGTTGATTCTTCTAAGTTTGATGCAAGTCCTTTTTCACCATTTTCAAACTCTACAAGCTCACCAGCCATAACATTTTTTAGACCATATACTTTTGCAATACCATCTGCTAAAGATATTATTTTACCAGTTTCATTTATATCTACATTTAATTCAAAGTTCTCAATTCTCTCTTTGATTATTGAACTGATTTCATCAGCTTGAATCTTTACACTCATACATTTACTCCTTTATAAATTCTAAATAGCTTTTAAAATATGATTTATCATCTGAGTTTTCAATCTATCTTTAGAAAACCCAATCTCTACACCTAAATCAGCAATATCTACTTTTATTCCATCATAATCACAAATTTGTTGATTTAGTTTAAGTGATATATTAAATTTATTTCCAAACTGTTGCTCTAAAACATCTATATAAGAGCTATCTAATGCTGTATTTGTATATACAACCCCTTCATAACTATTTTTTAAGACAAATAGCTCTCTTTTTAGTTCAGCCACCAAAGCTGGTATAATTTCAAGCCTTTTATTTTCACCTAATAATTTTATTAGATTTATTAACTCTTTGGTACCATTTTCTAAAAATGAAAGAATCAACTCAACTTTTTTACTATTTGCTACATCAACAGAGTTGATTATTGATTGAAACTTATCATTATAAAATACTGCACCTACTTTTGAAAGTTCGTTTATAAGTGACTCTAATGAGCCAATATCTTTACCTTCTACTAGTGCTTTAGAATATCTTTTTACTACTAAATCAACCATTACGCTACCTTTTTAAGAACAATTTTTGCTAGTTCTTCATTTGAGATATCTATATTTTGGCTTGATAGTAACTCTTCTAAAACCTCTGCAACCACTTCTTTTTTTGCTTTTCTTATTTCTAAATCAAGTTTTTCATTGAAAGTTTTTTGCATTTGGTTTATTTCACTTGTAACACTTCTTGATATAGAGTCTTTTATTTTATCTATATCATTATTTGCTGTTGCAACAATCTCAGCTGCAATTTTATGTGCATTATCCAAGCTCTCTTTAGCCTCTTTTGTTTTTTGCTCTGATTGTTTTAAGGTATCTTGCACTTTATCAAGTTCAGCTTGAATAGAAGCTGTCCTACCAGCAAAAAATGCCTTTAATCTATCTGCTAATAGATAATATATTATCGCAGCAAATATAGCAAAGTTTACAATTCTTTGGATTATGTCATACTCTTGAGTATTTGAATCACTTCCAAATACCACCGCTGGGATCAATAACATTAAAAAAGGAAAAAAGTATTTCGTCACCTTGTCTCCTTATAGTGAACTAACTTTAGCTTTTACCGCATCTTTATATAAAGGTACTTGAGCTAAAAGTGTCGTTTTTAGATTTTCTTTTTCTGTCTCTAGCAATTTGCTAAAGTTAGCATAATTCTCTTCTAGTTGAGACTTAGCTAAAGCTAATTTAGAATTAGCATTTTGTGTAGCTTCTTGATATGCTTTTTCTCTTATTGCTGAAGCTTCTGTTTTTGCTTTTGCAAGAACTGCATTTGCTTCTGCTATCATACCATCGATGTTTGCACTGTTTGATTTAGCACTTTCAAGATCATTTTTGATAGAGGCTGCTCTATCATCCATATGCTTTAGTAGTGGCTTAAATAAACAACTATTCAACCTTGCTAATGTGAGCAAGAAAATTACTGCTGTTATAGTAAGCAATAAAAGGTCTATTTCTAGCATTTATTCCTCCGTATTCTAAGGCTTAGTTTATAAAACTGCAACATTTTACCAAAATAATCTATAAGAAGTAATTAAACAAATCAAGTTTTTGAAAAATATTTCAATATTTGCTCAATTTGTGCTTGATTTTCAAACTCTATTTTAATAAAATTCTTATCAAGTTTAACTTTCAGACTCTCCTCTTTTAGTAAATTTGCAATATCTTCTAAAGGCTTTAGATCAATATTATACTCTTTAGTTTTCTCTTGTTTCTCTTTTTTAGGATTTTTTAACTCATTGACCAATTTTTCAGTCTCTCTAACGGAGAGTTTTTGTCCTATTATAGAATCAGCTACAATATTTTGTGTCTCTTTATCTAGTCCTATTAAAACCTTTGCATGTCCTGCTGATATTTTATCACTACCTAATAGTTGTTGAACATGAACACTAAGAGTCAATAATCTTATTGTATTTGTTATAGAACTTCTACTTTTTGATACTTTTGTAGCTAAATCTTCATGAGTGAGTTTATGTTCATTTAGTAGTTGTGCATAAGAGTAAGCTAATTCTATTACGTTTAGATTATCTCTTTGGATGTTTTCTATAAGAGCTAGTTCTCTTAGTTTTGTTTCATCAATATTTGAAATTACTGCTTTTATTTTGCCTTTACCAGCCAATTTTGTAGCTCTAAGTCTTCTCTCACCTGCAACTAAAGTATATGTTCCATCGCTATTTAGCATAACAACTATAGGCTGTAATAAACCATGTTGCTTTATAGAGTCGCTTAATTCTTGTAGTTTTTCTTCATCAAAAATTTTTCTTGGTTGATTTGGATTTGGTGTAATTGTATCAACATCTATCTCTAAAACACCATCTTGTTTCTTTGTAGAACTCTTCTCATAAGCTATTTCGACTTCTCCTAATAACTCACTAAGTCCTCTACCAAGAGCCATATCTTCTCCTTCTTAACCAGCGGCGATTGCTGTTGCTAGATTTGTATAAGCTTTTGTACCACTTGCACTAGCATCATAAAGCATGATAGGTTTACCAAAACTAGGGCTTTCTGCTAATTTTACATTTCTTGGGATCACTACATATGCATCTTCATTTATTTTAAATAGTTTATTTTCAAAATGTTGAGCAAGATCGGCAAAAACTTGTTTTGAAAGGTTATTTTGTTCACTATACATAGTAGGTAAAAAACCTTTTATTTGTAATCCTCTATTGATTGTTTGTTTTACAAGTTTAATAGTATTTAACAGTTGTGCTAAACCCTCTAATGCAAAAAACTCACACTGTATAGGAATAAGTACTGATGTTGCAGCACTTAGTGTATTGATAGTTATTGGTCCAAGTGCTGGTGGTGAATCTACTATAATATAATCATATTCTGATTTTATAGAGTCTATTTTTCGCTTTAGAATAAGTTCTCTATCTTTTAACTCTTTATAAAACTCTTTTTCTATACCAACAAGCCCTATATTTGAAGGAGCAACTTTAAGATTTTCTATCTCAGTATCTAGTAAAATCTCAGAAAGTTCTTTTGTTCCTAGCATAACATGGTAGATATTATATTCATAAGTATCTCTATGAAATCCCAAACTTGTAGTAGCATTTGCTTGAGGATCTGCATCTATTAATAAAACTTTTTTACCTTTAAGTGCCAAAGCAGCACTAAGATTTACCGCCGTTGTTGTCTTGCCAACTCCGCCTTTTTGGTTTGCTATAGCTATAATCTCTGTCATCTTAAACTGTACACCTTTTCATTTTCTATTAATATCGATCCATCCTCTAATAAAACTGAGTCTGCTAAGGAGATTTTACGATCTTTAAAAGTTGCTTTAAAATTTCTACTTAATTCGTATTCTATCCTAAATTGACTGAAAACTTTCTTCCATGAAGGTTTTTCTTCTAAGCTAAGAAAATAGTCATCTAAAATAGATGCTTTATCTATTTGTATATCCAAACACCCATAACTCTCATCTATTGGCACTATATTTAGCCCTATTCCACAATAAAGCAAATCATCTACAAGATGTGTTATTGTACCACCTATTTTTTTATTATCTAAATAAAAATCATTTGGCCACTTAATCCACACCTTTGAATTGTGCTTTTTTAATACCTCTTTTAATAAAAAACTAAAATATATAGAAGCACTTTGAAGTTTAAGATCTTGTGGAAGTTGTGATATATGTTGAGTAAAGGAAAAATACAAATTCCCTTTAATTCCTTGCCAAGAGTTTTCTTTACTACCTATTCCATCTGTTTGGTCATCTGTAACAATAGCAATATTTGATTTTATATTTTGTTTTTTTATATACTCTTTTAAATATTTTTGAGTTGAATCAACCTTATCAAGATAGATAATCTCCAAGATTTAGCCTTTTTCCTTTGATATATTCTACTGCATTTAGCTCTTTTTTAGATGGAGCTTGTAAACTTTTAATAAATATAGAGCCTTTTAGACAAGCAACCTCTATACTATCTGGTAAAATCTGTAAAATTTTTCCTTTTTCATAGTATTTATCTTTATCTCCTAATCTAAGCTCTTTTAACTTTAATCCATTTTCTAAGGCTATATTTGGCCAAAATTTATAAGCTTTGTATTTAGAAACTATAGTTTGTGCATCATCTAACTCAACAATACCATCACTTTTTTTGATTTTTTTACAATAACTTACAAGATGTTGTTTTTGTTTTGTTGGTTGAATTAAATCAAAATTATCTAAAATCTTAATTGTTAGATTTGCAGCAACTATAGATAATCTATCAAATAGTTTAATAACATCGCAATTTTGTGATAATTTAATATACTGATATCCAAGTATATCTCCACTATCTAAGCCCTCATCCATAAGCATAGCTGTAACACCTGTAAAAGTATCATTATTTAATAATGCCTCTTGAATAGGAGATGCCCCTCTATAAAGTGGCAACAAAGAGGCATGAAGGTTAATACAAGGAGCAATATCTAAAATCTCTTTTGGTAAAATCTGTCCATATGCAGCTACTATAATATAATCTGGATTTAATTTTTTGATAATATCTATATTTTCCACTTCATTTAATCTATGTGGTTGATAAATAGGAAAATCTAACTTATTATCTATAGCATACTGTTTTATATCTGGTGGAGTTAAAGTCTGTTTTCTTCCTACAGGTTTATCTGGTTGAGTAAAAAGTGCCACTATTTCATATCTATTTCTTATAAGTTTATCCAAAATTATAGTCGCATAACTAGGAGTTCCCATAAAAACTATTTTTTTCACTCTTTTTCTCCTTTATAGAAAATATCAATTCTCAAAAATCGTACCTTTATTGTGAATACCATCTATTAAAAACTCTTTTGCATAGCTCAAATCAAAACCACTTGTTAAAAACATCTTTTTATCTCTTTGTAATAAAAAGTTAGCTGCTTTTAGTTTGGTTACTATCCCACCTGTTGCAAATTCATTATTTGGGGTATGACAAGAGTTTAGCGTAGATTCTACTATGCAACTTACCTTTTTTTGTAAAATAGCATTTGGATTGGTATGAGGATTGTCATCATAATATCCATCAATATCAGTTAAAATTACCAACATATCTGCATCAAAATAGTAAGTTACATGAGCTGCTAGTTGATCATTGTCTCCAAAAACAAGCTCATCTGTTGCTGTTACATCATTTTCATTTATTATAGGTAATACTTTATATTCCAAAAGTTTTTCTATTGCATTTTTTGCATGAATAGTTCTTTTTCTAGAGTCAAAATCATCAGCTGTTAAAAGTAATTGTGAGCATATAACATCTTGTTCTTCAAACCTAGAAGCATACTCTTTCATAAGCATAGGTTGCCCAATAGATGCCAATGCTTGTTTATTTGAAACTATTTTTTTATCCAACTTCAAAGCTGTATATCCAGATGCAACGGCACCTGAAGAGACTAAAATAACTTCATATTTACTCTTTAATAAAGCAATAAAATCTACTAGATTTTGCAATCTTTGTAAAGCTAATGTTCCATCTTGAGTTAAAACAGCACTACCTACTTTTAGAACTACTCTTTTCATTTGTCCTCTTTAGAATTAAGTTTTATTAAATCAAATAGAGTATATTTTAATATATCTATATTATAGTGTGTTGCAGATGAAATTCCCATAATAAAAAATGGAATCTCCTCATTATATGTAAATAAAGGATCTTTATAATCTTGAATAAAACAACTTCCTTTTATTTTTTCATTTTTACTATAAGATAGATCCAATGAACTTATAAACTCTTCTATTAACTTATCTGATTCTTCTACACTAAGAGCATCTACTTTGGTAAATGCTATAGCAAATCTTCTATTGCTTAGAGCTTGTGAAAAGTTTTTTATTTCAGTTTTAAGAGTCTTATATTGTAAATCAATATCTCTAAAATTTACTATATCTATTGTAAAGAGTAGAGTTTTTGTTCGTTCTATATGTTTTAAAAACTCTATACCAAGTCCTCTTCCATCACTAGCTCCTTCTATAATACCAGGGATATCTGCTATAACAAAAGAGTCATACTCTCCAATATCTACAACTCCTAAACTAGGAGTAAGTGTGGTAAATTCATAATCAGCAACCAATGGTCTTGCTTTTGATAGAGTTGAAACTAAGGTTGATTTACCAACATTTGGATAACCTACAAGTCCTACGTCAGCTATAAGTTTAAGCTCCAATCTAATATCTTTTGTGATACCCAAAAGTCCAGGTTGAGCATATGTTGGTCTTTGATTTGTTGAACTTTTAAAGTGGACATTTCCCAAACCACCTTTCCCGCCTTGTAAAAACAGTATAGGCTCTTTAGTAACTTCAAGTAAATCAAGTAAAACTTCACCACTTTCATCATCAATTACTTGAGTTCCCATAGGAACTTTTATATATAGATGCTCTCCACTTTTACCATATTTTTGTCTTCCCATACCAGCTTGACCGTTTTGGGCTTTGAGATGCACTTGTCCTTTAAATGATGATAGCGTATCAGTGTTATTATCTACTATAAAATAGACATCTCCGCCTCTTCCGCCATCTCCACCATCTGGGCCACCTTTTATAACAAACTTTTCTCTTCTAAAAGAGGCACATCCAGCTCCACCTTTACCAGAACTAATTTTGATTTTTATACTATCTACAAACATATTTTTCCCTATTGTTTTGACAATAAATAAAAAAAGGTACTATAAGCAAATATGCCATATAGTACCTTTTTTTGGATTAAAAACGAATAATGTTTTTGATTAAGAAGCTGCGTAAACTGAAACTTTTTTTCTATTTTTATCTTTTATTTCAAACTTAACTTCACCATCTATTAGTGCATATAGAGTATGATCTTTACCCATACCTACGTTTGCACCAGGGTGAACTTTTGTTCCTCTTTGTCTGATAATAATATTTCCAGCTCTTACTGCTTCACCGCCAAATCTTTTTACACCAAGCCTTCTACCAGCTGAGTCTCTATTATTTTGTGTACTACCTTGACCTTTCTTGTGAGCCATCTTTTCTCCTTAAATATTCTATACTTATGCTGCTATATTTGTAATTTGGATCTTTGTGAAGTCTCTTCTAAAACCTCTTTTTAGTTTGCTATCTTTTCTTCTTCTTTTTTTATAGATAACAACTTTTTTATCTCTACCTTCATTTATAACAACAGCACTTACAACTGCATTTTTTACCATATCACCAGTTTTTAACTCACCATCGTTTACTGCAAGTACATCACTGATTTCGATTGTTTCTTTAGGTTGTTTACTAAGTTTGTCAACATTTAATATGTCACCAACACAAACTTTATATTGTTTACCACCACATTTAATAATTGCGTACATTCTACTATCCTCAAATTTTTCGTGAGCCGTATAATAGCTAAAATAAGTTTAAAGTAAGTTTAAACTAATATTCTATATCTACCAATTCCTAGAAATTGCTACGGCATCAATCTCTACTAGGGCATTTTTGGGCAATGTTTTAACTGCTACAGTACTTCTAGCTGGTTTATGATCTCCAAAAAACTCTGCGTAAATTACATTTACTATACCAAAATCTTCCATATTAGCCAAATAAATTGTTGTTTTTACAACACTATTTAAATCACTATCACAATCTTCAAGAAGGCTTTTTAAGTTTGTTAAAACCTGTCTTGTTTGCTTTTTGATATCTGCTTCTACCATCTCTCCATCAACCATAAGAGCAATTTGTCCTGATGTATATATCATATTATTTACTCTTATTGCTTGTGAATATGGCCCAATAGCCTGTGGTACTTTATCAGATTTTAAAAATTCCACATTAACTCCTTTATAAAATAATTCCTTTTGATTTTAGAGAATTAATCACTTCTCTTGCTTTTCTTATTTGAATAGATTTTTCTCTTGTGTCCAATGAGCTATCATTTAAAACTCTATTTAATCTATTTTCATGAAATTTTATCAAAAAAAATCGTAATTGTTGCTTTAACTCTTCAATAGAATAGGTTTTTATTGAATCATTTAGTAAGATTGCTCTAATTTGTTCACAATCTTCGTTTGAAATAGCTTTGTTAAACTCTACTTTATGTACTTCAAACATATTTTCATCACAATAATCAACAACTATATCTAAACTCTCTTTATTTAATAAAATTGTTTTTATAATAGAAAGTTCAGCCATATCGATATTTAAACGATTATTTTCAAACTTCCTAGATGTTTGATTCATAGTCGTTTTTACTAAATGTGGAGAGATATTTAGTTTTGAAGCAATATATGGTTTATACTCTTCTTGTAAAAGTGGTTTTAGTGTAATTAAAAAAGAGTTTAGTTCATTTAAAGCCTTTTGCTTCATTTCTGGAATATCTAAATCAAACTCTTTTAAAATAACTTCTATAATAAATTTTGCATATGAAATAGGAGTTTTAAAAAGCTCATTAAGTCTATTGATTTGACTATTGTTCACCATATCAGCTGGATCTTGCCCATCTTCAAATATAACAACGCCACCGTCAAAACCATTTGCCAATAATAAGTGAGATGATTTAAAAGCTGCATTAAATCCTGCACTATCTCCATCATAAGCCAAAATAACTCTTGGTTCTCCTCTTTTTAGTAGAGGTAAATGCTCTATTGTAAGAGCTGTACCCAATGTTGCTACACTATTTTCAAAACCTGCTTGATGAAGCATAATAACATCTAAATACCCCTCTGTTAAAATAATCTCTCCTTGCTTCATAATAGATCTTTTTGCTAGATGATATCCATAAAGCAATCTTGATTTATTAAAAAGTCTTGTTTGTGGAGAATTTAGGTATTTTGCACCATGCCCACTAATACTTCGCCCACCAAAACCAACAAGCTTTTCATTGTGTGAATAGATAGGAAATGTTATTCTTTCTATAAATCTAGCATATAAACCATTTTCACCACTACTTAAAACTCCCAAATCTGTAGCATCTGCTATATTTAAAAAGTTTTGATTTATATAATCTATAGTTTGTTTTGAACTTGGAGCATATCCTATTTCAAACTTTTCTATAGAAAAATCAGATAATCCTCTACTTTTTAGATACTCTAAAATAGAGCTATTATTAATAAGATTCCTTTTATAAAAACTATTTATTGATTCTAAAACGGCAATATTGATATACTCTTTTTTAGGTGAATCTTGCGTATATGTTAGGCTAAAATTTGTAAGACTAGCTAGTTTTTCTATAGCCTCTGGATAGGTAAGCTTTTCATAATCCATAATAAACTTTATAGCATCTCCACCAACACCACAACCAAAACAGTGAAATATCTGCTTTGATGGGCTTACTACAAAAGATGGAGTATTTTCACCATGAAAGGGGCAACAAGCCTTAAAGTTTGCACCACTTTTTTTTAATTGAACAAATTGTGATATAATATCAACAATATCTATACTGTTTTTAAGGTTTTCTATGGACTCTTTTGCTATCATATTGGAATTATATCCAACAATTCATAATAAAGGCGATTTTTGGAAGGAATTTTTTTAGATTATTATGATCCATTATTTGGTATTATTATATTTGTACTTATTATATTTATTGCCTCATTTTTAACATATTCATACAATATCTATAAAGAAAAACAAGCAAGAAGTGAATATAAAGAGCTATTAGAAAGATTTGGTATAGGTAGTTTAGATGAACAAGATTATGTACATCTTTATAAAACCTTTAATCTACCTTTTGACTCTATTATGCTTTTAGCTAGTTCTTTTGCACTAAAGGGTGATTATAATAAATCTATATCAATATATCTAACACTTTTGGAGCATGTTCAAGATAGAGTTAAAAAAGAGGAACTTTTAGAGATTTTGGGAACTACATACTTTAAAGGTGGGTTTTTAAAACGTTCTGCTGATATATTTTTAACTATTTTAGAGTTTGCTCCAAGAAACCTAAATGCCTTAAAATATCTTCTACTAAGCTATGAAAAGCTTAAAGAGTGGGATAAGGCTTTAGATGTTTTGGAATCTTTAAATGAGTTAAATATCGATATAAAAGAGGAAAAAACCTATATTATAATACAAAAAATCATAAATGATCCTCTTTTAAGCTATGATAAAAAAACTAGTAAGATTATCCAAATTTTTGAGTTTATGCCCTCTATTGCAAGAATTGTAGCTCAATATCTTCTTATCTACAATAAAACACTTTTTTGGGAAAAATTGGAAAATTTTGATATTGGTGATATTGTTGATCTTTTATGGTATCTTGATTTTAATGATGTAGATTTTGACCATATATCTCAAAATCCAACATTAAAAACTATTTATTATGCAAAAGGATATATAACAAATGAAAATCAAGCTTCTTTTTCGATAGAATTGGATATACTATCAAAGTTAGCTTTATATGATAAAGAGTTAAGAAGTAAAGTTGATTTAGGATTTGATTTTGTTTGCAAAAAATGTAAAAAAACATATCCTATGTATGAAGCTAGATGTCCGCATTGTCACTCTATTTTATCTTTTAAAGTAAAACCTAAACTAATCAAAAGGATGAATATTGAAGAAAATTTATCTTTACAGTGATGGTTCAAGCTTAGGCAACCCAGGTCCTGGAGGATATGGAACTATTTTAAAATATAAAGATAATACCAAAATAATCTCTGGTGGCAAAGAAAATACTACAAATAATCAAATGGAACTTCTTGGAGTTATAGAAGGATTAAAGGCACTAAAAGAGCCTTGTAGTGTTGAAGTTGTAAGTGATTCAAAATATGTTACTCAAGCTATCAATGAGTGGCTTAATAACTGGATAAAAAACGGCTTTAAAACAGCAGATAAAAAACCTATTAAAAACTTAGAGCTTTGGCAAGAGTATATAGAAGCTTCAAAAATACACAAGATAAAAGCAACTTGGGTAAAAGGACATGATGGACACAAAGAAAATGAAGAGTGTGATAAAATAGCAAAACAAGAAGCTACAAAATTTCAAACATCTTAAAGGAAGGATAATGAGTAATATTCAAGATTTAACCAAGTGTTTGGGTTATGAGTTTAACAATAGTAACCTTATAACCCAAGCACTCACACATAAAAGCTATAAAAAACCATATAGTAACGAAAGATTAGAGTTTTTAGGAGATGCGGTTTTAAACCTAATAGTAGGTGAATACCTATATCATAAGTTTCCCAAATCAAGTGAAGGTGAGCTATCAAAACTAAGAGCAACATTAGTCAATGAAAAAGCTTTTACAAAATTGGCAAATAAGATAGAGTTGGGTAAATATATTTTACTATCAGCAGCAGAAGAAAGAAATAGTGGAAGAGAAAAATCCTCTATTTTATCAGATGCTTTTGAGGCTATAATGGGTGCAATTTATCTAGAATCTGGTATAGAGCGAGTAAAAACTATTGTTTTAACTCTTTTAGAAGAGTGTTATGGAGAGGTTGCTATTGATGATCTTTTTTATGACTTTAAAACTGCTCTTCAAGAGCTAACTCAAGCTGAATTTGCTGTAACTCCAGATTATAGACTAGAGGCTAGTTATGGTCCTGATCATAAAAAAGAGTTTGTTGTTTCTATTTGGATCAATGATACAAACTATGGTACAGGAAAGGGTAAAAGCAAAAAAATAGCCCAACAAGAAGCTGCAAAAATGGCATTAAAAACACTACAAAAATAGGATACTAAGATGAACTCTTTTGGAATTAAATTTAGATTTACAACATTTGGAGAATCGCACGGTAAAGCTATAGGATGTATAGTTGATGGAGTTCCTGCTGGACTCAATATAGATGAAGATTTTATACAAAGTGAGCTAAACAGAAGAAAGCCCGGTAAAAGCAAACTAGAAACTAGTAGAAAAGAAGATGATAAAGTAGAGATTTTAAGTGGAGTTTTTGAAGGCTTAAGTACAGGAACGCCTATTGCTATGGTTATATATAATACAAATCAAAAAAGTGGAGATTATAGCAATATAAAAGATCTTTTTCGCCCTGGACATGCTGACTTTACCTATTTTCATAAATATGGACTAAGAGACTATAGAGGTGGTGGAAGAAGTAGTGCTAGAGAAAGTGCTGCTAGAGTTGCAGCTGGAGCTATAGCCAAACTTATTTTAAAAGAGGTTAATATAGATGTTGTTAGTGGTGTTTTTGCTATAGATTCTATAGAAGCAAAAGAGATAGATTTTGAATATGCAAAAAAAAGTGAGATTTTTGCACTTGATAAAGATATAGAAGAGAATCAAAAAGAGGCGATTAAAAATGCTATGAATAAACACGACTCTGTTGGCGGTGTCGTTTTAATAAAAGCTCTTGGAGTTCCTGTTGGACTTGGTGAACCTATGTATCATAAACTAGATAGCCAAATAGCAAACGCTATGATGAATATCAACGCAGTAAAAGCTGTAGAAATAGGCGATGGCATACAAAGTGCAACATTAAAAGGCTCTCAAAACAATGATCAAATAACATCAAAAGGATTTTGTTCAAATCATAGTGGAGGAATATTAGGAGGTATTAGTAATGGTGATGAAATAGTTATAAAAGTCTATTTTAAACCAACCCCTTCTATTTTTATAGAGCAAAATACAGTAGATAT
>JAAYJJ010000130.1 GCA_012522985.1 Aliarcobacter butzleri | reverse complement strand
GAGAATTATTATTTGATATTTTATATGATTTAATAGATGATTTTTCTATATTTAAAGATTTTAGTTTATCATATTCATCTTGCTTTATATATCTATACTCAAACTTATCTAAGCCATAGTTTTGTGCAATAAACTCATCTAAATACTCTATTTCAAAGTTTATATCAAAGATTTTATAAAACCTAAAATTGCCATTTTGATATAAAAATATCCCCTCTTTATATACAAAAACCACCCATCCTTTTTGAGAAATATCAAACTTTAAAAAAGCATTTTTAAATATCTCAAAAGCTAAAATATACTCATTTTGGGGTTTTTCATAAATAACTATTTCATATTGATTTAAATAAGAATTATAAAAATAACTATATCTACTATTGGCCAAAACTCTATAAGCACTCTCTTTTATAAGTGCTTTTATAAAGCTATCAAGCTCTTTTTCTTCTAACTGTGAAGAGATAGTTTTATTGATCTTAAAAATCTTTTCTAAAGGGATTAGCTTAACTTCTTTTTTCATCTATTGTAATAACTTATTAATTTATCTATATATGAAAGTATAGCAAAAATATTTTATTTGTCAAGTCTAATTTTGATTTTTAAGATGTATAAAATATATTTCTTAGTAAAATATTGAGATTTTATACAAAAGGTAAAAAATGCAAAATAAAATAAACATTGGCATATTAGGCTATGGTAATCTAGGCAAAGGTGTTGAAATCTCTATCTCCAACAATCCAGATATGAATTTAGTAGGAGTTTTTAGTAGAAGAGAACCAAAAGATGTAGAAACTATTTTTAATACCACAAAAACGTACAAAATAGATGATTTAGAAAAATTCAAAGATAAAATAGATGTTTTGATATTATGTGGTGGTTCAAAAGATGATTTACCTATTCAAGCACCTAGATATGTAAAAGATTTTAATATCATAGATAGCTTTGATACACATGCTAAAATACCAGAGTATTTTAATCAAATAGATAAAATTGCAAAAGAAAACAATACTATAGGTATGATATCTATTGGCTGGGATCCAGGGATGTTTTCATTAAATCGTCTTTTTGGTGAAGTTATTTTACCTGTAGGAGAGACTTATACTTTTTGGGGCAAAGGCTTAAGCCAAGGACACTCAGATGCTATAAGACGAGTAGATGGAGTAGCAGATGGAGTTCAATATACTATACCTTCACCACAAGCTATAGAGGCTGTTAGAAGTGGAATTAGACCAAAACTCTCTACAAAAGATAAACATACAAGAGAGTGTTATGTTGTGTTAAAAGATGGAGCAGATTCCAAAAAAGTAGAGCATGATATCAAAACTATGCCAGATTATTTTGAGCCATATGATACTACAGTATATTTTATATCCCAAGATGAATTAAACAAAAACCATAACAAAATGCCTCATGGTGGATTTGTTATAAGAAGTGGTAACTCAAGTGAAGAAAATAATCAAGTTATAGAGTATGCTATCAAGCTTGATAGCAATCCAGAGTTTACTGCTAGTGTACTAGTTGCTTATGCAAGAGCTACTTACAAGATGGCCAAAAGGAGAGATTTTGGGGCAAAAACATGCCTTGATGTAGCTCCAGCACTTCTTTCTATCAAATCTCCTGATACTCTAAGAGCTGAGCTTTTATAAACAAGAAAGATAGATGATACCATCTATCTCTTGTAAAGCAACCTCTTCTATCATAGAGCTATCTTCTATAATAGCTAATACTCTAGAATCAAACATATAATTTTGTGCTATTGTTTGTATAGTTTTGGCTATATTTAATTTACAAATTATATATTTAGCACTCAAGGCATTTGCATAAATTGACTCTTTTATATTATGCACTTCTACTCCATAGGCAAGATTGTTATTTTGACAATATTGCATAAAAGAGATATCAAACCCAAATATAAGAGTAGAGTTTGGAGTAGTATATTTTATATCATCTATATTACTTATTTTCTCTATCTTTTCATAAGGTATAAAT
>JAAYJJ010000129.1 GCA_012522985.1 Aliarcobacter butzleri | reverse complement strand
TATGTTTTTGGATAAGAATAGACCCTTTTACAAATCTGTAAAGCATTTTAAAATCAAAGAGATACAAAAAGACTCATGGGGTGAGTTTATTACTTCAAAATTCCAATCTACAAATAAAGAGATAGATGCTATTTATATTGATAAAATATTTGATATTGCAAAAGTCTTTCCATACTATACAAAACAATTTGCTTATGAGTTATGGAATCAGTGTGTAAATAAAGTTAATGATGAAGTATTTACGAGAACTTTTAAGATTATTATTGAAAGAGAGGAAGATCTTTTTGCTTTAGAGTGGGATAACCTCACTCCAAATCAAAAAAAAGCTCTAAAAATAGTTCTTGAAAAGGATGGTGAATATCTTTATGATGAACAATATTTAGCAAAATATCAAATCAATCCTAGCTCATTTCAAGTAGCATTAGAAGGACTTATTCAAAAAGATATACTAGATAGAACTAGCAATAAATACTATTTAGCTGATCCATTGTTTGAATTTTGGATAATTGGTAAGTAGTGAGTATTAAGGGTTTAGTGGTGACAATAAATTGTCACTTCCAAAAACAGGAAGTAAGGTTTCAACCTTACCAATCACTAATAAGCTAATAACAAATTACTTAAGATATATACTATCCGTGTAGTTTAAGTTATGTTTGATAGGGATCTTGCAAAACTTTATGGAATTGTCACTTCCAAGTGATATTCTGGAAGTAAGGTTTCAACCTTACCAATCACTAATAAGCTAATTACAAATTACCAAAGCACTTTTCAAGTGTTATTATGGTTGGTTTTGTTTTCTTATAAGATTATGAAGAGGAGAGTAATTGAGTGTATGCTGGTGACAATGAATTGTCACTTCCAAAAATAGGAAGTAAGGTTTTTTCACAGAAAGTGCTAGCACAACTCAAAGAGAGTGCCAAAGCACAAGAACCTTACCAATTACTAAAGCACTTTAAATTATGCTTGATAGGGATTTAGCAGAGCTTTATGGCATGGAAATTAAAAGATTAAATGAACTAGGTAAAAAGGTATTTGAGTGTTTAGTTTTAATGGAAGTAATGATATATACTTGACAAAAAGGTACTAAATATAGTACAATATTCGATACTTTAAAAGGAGCCATATATGCAACCAATTTTAGCAAACTATACTGCAAGTATTACAGAACTTAAAAAATCACCAACACAACTACTAAAAGATGCTGGAGATGAAGCTGTAGCTATACTCAATCACAATGTAGCAAGTGCTTATTTAGTACCCGCATCTTTATATGAAAAAATGATAGATATAATAGATGATTATCATTTAGCTAAGATAGTAGAAGAAAGACTTAATGATGGTGAAAAGCCTATTAGGGTAAGTTTAGATGATTTATGATTTGGATTTTAAACCAAAAGCTCTAAAAGAGTGGAAAAAACTTGACTCTACTATAAAAGAGCAGTTTAAAAAAAAGCTAGAAAAAATCATTATAAACCCAAAAATAGCAAAAAATAGGCTAAGTGGATATGAAAATATATATAAAATAAAATTACTCAAAGCAAGATATAGACTAGTTTATGAAGTCAAAGAAAAAGAGATAGTAGTTTTGGTCTTAACTATTGGTAAACGAGAAAATGATGAAGTTTATGATAAATTAAGAAGTAGGGTATCTAGTGAGAGCTAAGAATTGGTGACAATGAATTGTCACTTCCAAGTGATATTCTGGAAGTAAGGTTTTCTCAAAGAGAGTGCTAGCACAACTCAAAGAGAGTGCTAAGGCACAAGAACTTTACCAATCACTAATAAGCTAATTACAAATTACCCAAGCACTTTTCAAGTGTTATTATGGTTGGTTTTGTTTTATTATAAGATTATGAAGAGAAGAGTAATTGAGTGTATGATGGTGACATTGAAATGTCACTTCCAAGTGATGTTCTGGAAGTAAGGTTTTTTCACAGAGAGTGCTAAAGCACAAGAACCCTACCAATCACTAATAAGCTAATTACAAATTACTAAAGTATTTTAAAATAACTTTAAGCATTATAATAGTACAATTTACTTTTAAATCAAAAGATGTTAAAATTAAGAAAAATAAAGTAAATCTATGAGAGAGATTAAGCCTTTAAAAATCATATCTATTATTAAGCCTGCTGGTTTTGGCGGTACAAAACCTATCATCGTAAGAGCAGAAGATGAAAAACTCTAGCTCTGGAAGATATATGTT
>JAAYJJ010000014.1 GCA_012522985.1 Aliarcobacter butzleri | reverse complement strand
TTTTCGATAACTGGACCATCAGCTACAGGATCTGAAAAAGGTATTCCAAGTTCTAATATATCTACACCACTTTCTTTTAGACTAAGGGCTAGATCTACTGTAAAAGAGTTATCAGGCATAGAAGTAGTGATATAAGCTACAAGTTTTTTCAATCTATTTTCCTATTTAGTATTTTTTTGATACAATATTGTATCTAATATATTATTGCAATTTGATAAATTATGGAGTATCCAATATGAAAAAAACAGTTTCTTCACTAAAAGCCATGAAAGGCAAAGAAAAAATCACTATGATTACAGCCTATGATGCACTATTTGCCAATCTTTTTCAAAAAGCTGATATTTTGCTAGTAGGCGATAGCTTAAATATGAGTTTTGCAGGACAAAAAGATACATTAAATATCTCAATAGATGAGATGATCTATCATACCAATGCAGTTTGCCAAGGTGCAAAAGATACATTTGTAGTATGTGATATGCCTTTTGGAACTTATATAGATGAAAAAACAGCACTTAAAAATAGTGTAAAAGTATATCAACAAACAAATGCTGATGCTATCAAGATAGAAGGTGGCAAAGAAAAAGCAGATCTTATAAAAGCTCTTACTTCCAACTCCATAGCGGTAATGGCTCATATTGGACTTATGCCTCAGTTTGTAAGAAGTGAGGGGGGATATAAGATCAAAGGAAAAGATGATGAAAATATAGCATCTTTAGTTGAAGATGCAATCTCCTTAGAAGCTGCTGGAGCTTTTGCTATAGTAGTTGAAGGAGTAAAACCAAAAGCTGCTTTAGCTATCACTCAAGCAGTTAAAATCCCAACCATTGGTATAGGTGCAGGAGCAAACACTGATGGGCAAGTTCTTGTTTGGAGTGATATGTTTGGGCTAAATACTGAGTTTAAGCCTAAATTTGTAAGAACGTACCTAGATGGAGCAGAGCTTTTTAAAAAAGGAGTTGATAGCTATATCAAAGATGTCAAAAACGGCTCATTTCCAGATGAAAATGAGGTTTATTAATGCAAAGAGTTGTTGATGTTGAGCAGATACATTTTGAAGAGCAAAGTGAGGTATCTTTAAGACCTTCAAAATGGGATGAGTATATAGGACAAGAAAAGATCAAAAAAAATCTCAAAGTCTTTATAGATGCTAGTAAAAAAAGAGATGAAGCACTAGATCATATCTTGCTTTTTGGACCCCCAGGTTTAGGAAAAACAACCCTAGCACATCTAATAAGCTATGAAATGGGAGCAAATATCAAAGTTACAGCTGCACCTATGATAGAAAAAAGCGGAGATTTAGCTGCAATTTTAACCAACCTAAATGAGGGTGATATCCTTTTTATAGATGAGATTCATAGGCTCTCACCTGCTGTTGAAGAGATACTTTATCCTGCTATGGAGGATTATAGACTTGATATCATCATAGGTAGTGGTCCAGCTGCACAAACAGTAAAGATTGATCTTCCTAGATTTACACTAATAGGAGCAACAACAAGAGCAGGTATGATAACAAATCCTTTAAGAGAGAGATTTGGTATGCACTTTAGAATGCAATTTTATGAGCCAAAAGAACTTGCTAAAATCATAGAAATAGCAGGAGTTAAACTAGAAAAACCAGTAGAAAATAATGCAAGTTATGAAATAGCAAAAAGAAGTAGGGGAACACCTAGGATTGCTCTTAGGCTTCTTAGACGTGTAAGAGACTTTGCTGAGGTTGAAAATGAAGAGAGTATCATACTTCAAAGATGTCAATATGCTCTTGATGAGTTAGGAGTAAACGATAGAGGTTTTGATGAGATGGACTTAAAGCTTTTGGAACTTCTTATTCAAAATAGAGGCAAACCTATGGGGCTTAGCACAATAGCAGCAGCTCTAAGTGAAGATGAGGGGACCTTAGAAGATGCTATTGAGCCATATTTGATAGCAAATGGATATATAGAAAAAACGGCACGAGGAAGAGTCGCAACTGTAAAAAGCTATGAACTTTTTAGATTAACTCCTCCTCCAAGTGAACAAGAGGGTTCATTGTTTTAGTTACTATCAATACAACATATCTATATAAAAAGAGTACTCATTAGCTAAGCCATCTAGCCCAAATGATGGGAAGATTGTAAGTTCACCTTTAACTAGTGAGGAGTCTTTTTTAATAAACTCTCCAGAAGCAGAGATGGCTTTTTTGTGTCTTATAGATTCAGCCATAACTTTTTGAATACTACTAGAGTTTGAGATGACTTTAGAAAAAGCAATACCTAAAATATCACTTTTTTCATATCCAAAATAGCTTAGGTATTTACTAGAAATATGTACTATATTGCCACTTGCATCTGTTTTAAAACAAGGTACAAAATAATCTATAATAACTCTTTCAAAATCAAGTTGAGTTTTTAATAACTCTACATTTGATTCTAAAGACTTTATATCATTTGTAGCACTATTGTTTCTTTCAACAAGTGCTTTGGCTACTTTTTGAGTATTGCGAAGATTTTTATATTTAGAGACTGCTTCAGTGATAGCTATGGCGAGATCTTTGACTTTTAGTGGTTTTGTAACATATTTTGCTACATCAATAGCCAAAGACTTAAGTAAATAGTTCTCATCTGTAAAAGCAGTAGTGATAACTATAGGAAGTAAAGGATCTATTTTGTGGATCTCTTCAGCCATTTCTAATCCATCCATATGAGGCATATTAATATCACTTACAACAACATCTATTTTATCTTTGTTTGCTTTATATGCTTCAAGCCCTTCAATCCCATCACTAGCTACTATTGTATTTTTAAAAAGATTTTCAAACATAGCTTTAGTTTGTTCTCTTATTAAGTAATCATCTTCAACATATAGTATAGATATGGTTTTTAAGATATTTATATCTAAAGACATCAAAAACTCCATTGCTAAAGTGTTTGATAATAACATCTTTTCACTTAAGTAGTAATTAATGTATAATAAAAATTATTCCAATATAGATTAGTATTAAAGCAGATATTATATTAAAAACTTTATATATAGTTTGTGATAAAAGATGTTTGCTTATATGTATAAAATAGACTAAAAATAATATCCATAAAATTTTAGCTATAATCATTCCAATAAGTAACCAAAAAGAGCCACTTATAGTAGCTAGTAAGCTAGAGACACTAAGCCAAAAAACTATAGTAAATGGGCTAAGAAGTGTTGCAAAATAACCTTTAATCCATACCAAAAAAAGATTAGAGTTTTCAAACTCTTTTGCTAATAGAGCTTTGTTTTTATTGATAAATGAAAGATATGCTAAATAAAAAAGAAATATGCCACCTAAAATTTGAATAGTTTTTAAAATAGTAGGATTATCTATATAAGAAAAAAGCCCAAAGTAAATAAGAGTTAAAAAGCTTAAATCAGCACACAATGCACCAAGTCCTATTAGTAGTGCAGCTTTATGATTTTTGAGTGCTGTTTGCATAATAAGTAGATTAACAGGTCCTATAGGTACACTTACGGCAAAACCAAGTAATAAACCTTCGATAAAAAGCAAAATCTATCCTATTAGAGAAAATAACCCATAAGCCATCCTATAGCAAATCCAATAAGATGTCCATACCAAGCTATAGGCATACCTATAAGAAGTGGAGCAAAAGAGATAAGTGCCACCCATATAATAAGCCCTTTTCTTTGATATCTATCAAGTAAAGCTATATATCCTAGTAAAACACAAATAGCACCACTAGCCCCTACAATATTGTGGTTAAGTCCTACACTATATATAAATAAAAAGCTAAGCAATGAAGTTGCTATTCCACCTATAAAGTATAAAATAATCAATCTTTGTTTACCTAGCTCTCTTTCTATTAGGTTTCCAAATTGAAATAAAACCAACATATTAAAGCCTAGATGAACTACCCCTCCATGAGCAAAGATAGTAGTTATTGGTTGATACCATAAGTTATACTCTAAAAATAGGCTATTCATACCCATTTTGACTATACCATACTCTATATTATTTTGTATAAAATAGCTTAAAATTGTTATTGCAATGATTATATTTGTTAATGTAAGATTACTATTTTTCATGGTGTAAAAATGCCTTTATTGTACAATCTATTCTTTTTTCTAACTCTCTCAAATCATAACTATTAAAATCAATCTGCATTCTAAAGATTTGTTTTCCTTGAAGAGTAAAAGAGCTTAAAAGATACCCCGCGTATAGTTAACAATGAGCAGAGTTGCTTTTTTTGTTTGGATCTAGTTTATCATTTTCTATTAATTGATAGTTAATAGTTAGGTATTGTTCACTATCTAGATTTTGTGTGATATTTATAGCTTTTTTAAAGAGTTCATCACTTTGTATAAGGTCAAATTTAGACTCTATAAGTGATGGCATATGAAGTGCAGGAGTAATATCTCCTATAAGGCTATAATCTCCATTTTTCAAAAGCTTAATACCCTCTTGCAATAACTTGCTATCAAATACTTTATCAAAGCAAATAACCTCTTTTTGACACTCTAAGCCACTATTTGGTAGCTTAGGTAGGTTTGATTCTTGGGGAATATAATTAACATATATAAACATTACGATAGAGATTAATGCTATCGTAATAAGTGTAAAAAGATTGTTTATTTTATGGCTTTGTCTCATTGTATAAGTGCAAGTTTTAAGACATCTTCTATTGTATCAACTGCTATGATATCAAGATCCTTTTTAACTTCATCAGGTATATCATCAAGATCATTTTCATAGTTTTTACGAGGGATTAAAACACTCTTTATTTTGGCTTTATGTGCTGCTATTAGTTTTTCTTTAAGTCCACCAATAGCAAGTACTTTTCCACTTAATGTTAGCTCTCCTGTCATAGCTATATCGTTTTTGACTGCTTTATCACTTAGTATAGATGCCAAAGTTGTAGCCATAGTTATACCAGCACTTGGGCCATCTTTTGGTGTAGCCCCTTCTGGGATATGTAAGTGAATATCATATCTTTGATAGATGTCACTAGTATCTGGTGTATAGGCTTCTTCTTTTTCTTTGTGGCTTAGAGGTATTTTTGATAGATCTACTTTGATTTTGTTGGTATCTATTAAAAGCTTAACCACACTATGTGAGATCTTAGCAGACTCTTTCATAACCTCACCCATACTACCAGTAAGAGATAAAACTCCCTTACCTTTTAGCTTAATAGCCTCTATTTTTAGTACATCTCCACCAACACTTGTCCAAGCAAGTCCATTGGTGATACCTATTTGAGGTGTTTTATCACAAATATCAATATCAAAGATAGCTTTATCTAAAAACTCTTTTATATTCTTGGTACTTATAGAGACTTTTTTAAGATCTTTTTGTTGTAGTAGTTTTTTTGCTACTTTTCTAAAGATTTTGGCAAAAACTCTTCTTAGATTTCGTACTCCCGCTTCTCTAGTGTAGTTTTGGATTATTAGTTCTATAGTGTTTTTACTTATATTTACTTCACTTTTTTTAAGTCCATGTTTAGCTAGTTCTTGCGGGATAAGATAATCAACAGCAATATGATACTTTTCATTTGGAGTATAGCTTGAAACTGTAATAAACTCCATTCTATCTCTAAGGGGAGCTGGGATATTTCTTATCTCATTTGCAGTTGCTACAAAGATACATTGACTTAAATCTATACTAAAGTTAAGATAAAGATCTCTAAATTCATGATTTTGTTCAGGATCTAACACCTCAAGCATAACAGCGGTTGGATCTCCTTTGTGGTGAGAGCCTATTTTATCTATCTCATCAAGTACTACTACAGGATTCATCTTTTTAGAGTTGATAAGCCCCGATACAAGTCTTCCTGGCATTGCTCCAACATATGTTCTTCTATGACCTCTAAGTTCATTGACATCTTCAAGCCCACCAAGAGCTATCCTAAGAAGTGGTCTTTGTAGAGCTTGAGATATAGAGTTAGCTAAAGAAGTTTTACCAACCCCTGGAGGACCTACAAAACATAAAACTGTTCCTTTTGCTTTAGAATCTTCTATCTTTCTTATCTCAAGAAGCTCTTTTACAGCAAAAAACTCAACAATTCTCTCTTTTGCTTCTTTTAGGGAGTAGTGATCTTTATTTAGTTGTGCTTCTACTGTTTCTATTAAAATCTCTTCATCGGCATATTTTCCAAAAGGTATTTCTAAAACTGTTTCTATATAAGTTTGAAGCAAAGAGGCATCTGGTGAGTCTTGATGAAGACGAGATAGTTTATCTATTTGTTTTTTTGTCTCTTTATATGCATCTTTACCCATAAAGTCTTTAATCTCTTTGAGTTTTATTTTATAGTTTTTGATATCTTTATCTTTTATATTATCATTACCAAGCTCTTTTTGTAAAGCTTTAATCTGCTCTTTTAGGAAATAGTCTTTATGGTTTTTTTCTATTTTTGCATTTACTTTTTGATTTATCTCTTTTTGGATTTTGATATTTTCTATCTCTATTTTTATATGTTCTATAATAAGAAGTATTTTATTTTCAAGATTAGTCTCTTTAAAAAGAGTATAAGTTTGGTTTTTATTTAGTTTTAAAACAGATGAGATTAGATCTGTTATTCTTACAGGATCAGAGTTATCATCTATTGTTTTTACTAAATCTACAGGAAATTTTGTATTTAGCTTAGATAATCTAGAGACATTATCCCTTAAAGCCTCAAGCAAAGCTTGTATATTTTGGGTATTATAAGGTTCTGGTAATAGTTGTTCTATGGTTGCACTTAAAAATTTTTCATTTTGATGAACTTGAACAATTTTGCCTTTTGTTAAACCTTGAAAAAGAATTTTTATTTTGCCATCTGGTAGGGCAACTCTTCTCATAATAGTACCAACGACTCCAACATCATAAAAATCCCCACTCTCTCTACCGCCTTCACTATTTGGCTTGGTAACACTTACCATTACAAGTTGATTTTGTTCCATAGCCTTTGTCACAGAGGCAATATTTGCTTCATCTGTTACAAAAATAGGAGCTATCATAAAAGGATATAAAAAGATATCATCTTCAATAATCAAAGGTAGGGTTGTTGGGAAATTATCATAATTTTCTAATTGCATATAAGCTTATCCTTTATTCAAATATACTTTTATACCATGGTGTTTGTGCTGGATTTACTTTATCCATATCTATACTATGGGACATACTTTGCTCTTTATAAAACTGTGCAGCTTCTGGTTTATCAACTCTTGTATAAAGTTGTGATATCTCATACTCAAAAGATGCTTTTGACATATAAAGCCTACTTTGCATAGTTTTTATTGTATGAATAAATGGCGAATCTGGATAGTTTAATACATAATCATCTATATTATTTAGGGTATCATATAAAAGCTGTTGATCTCTAAGTGGATCTTTAAAAGACAAAAATTTAGCTCTTACTTTTAAAAAATCAATATAATCTATATTTTTATTATGAGCAAATCTTTTTTCATACTCTTCTAGATAGTAAACTGCTAGTTCGTATTGAGAATACTCTATATGTCCATTTGCTAATATAATCAAAGCATTTGGTATTAAAGGTGAGTTTCTATGTTCACTCTCTAAAGAGAGGTAATCCTCATCTGCTTCATCAAGCTTTAGATTTGCGACGTTTGAAACTATCTTATTATACCAATAAGTTGCTGGTTTATTATACTCTTTTGCATCTTCTTTTTGAGAACAAGCACTAAACATAAGAATTATACTACTTAAAATTAATAGATATTTTTTCAAGTTTTACACCTTGGGATTTAGATTTTCAATATTTTAACTAATAGTAGCTTAAAGTGTATCTATGATATAATCTCACATTATGCTATTAAGATATATTAAATGGAGAGGGTTATGAAGCTAACTATTATTGGTAGTGGCAATATGGCATTGGCACTTATTGCTGGGTTGGTAGATAGATATGAGATAGAAGTTGTTGCTAGAGATGAAAAAAAGCTTCAAAAGATTAAACAACAATTTAACAATATCAAAACTATACAATTAAACAATAGTTTTAATATAGAAGATAAAAATATAATTCTTTGTGTTAAACCATACTCTTTAGATAATATTTCTTCTATTTTACAAGGAAGGGCTAATGCTTTATTTAGTATTTTAGCAGGAACAACACTAAAGAGTCTAAAAGATAAAATCAACTCCAAAAACTATACAAGGGTTATGCCTAATCTTGCTGCACTTTATGGGAGTTCTTTAACTACTATAACAGGTGATATTATAACAAAAGAGATCTCTTTGGAGATTTTTTCTTCTATAGGTAGGGCTTTGTGGCTTGATAGTGAAAATGAGCTTGATATTGCTACGGCTATAGCAGGAAGTGGACCAGCATATCTAGCTTTGGTAGCTGAATCTTTGGCTGATGGCGGAGTAAAGATGGGATTAAAAAGAGATGATTCAAAAGCTATTGTTTCTGGATTATTTAGTGGTTTTGCTTCCTTAATTCAAAATATAGAAGCACCTACAATTAAAGATCAAGTTATGTCTCCAGCAGGAACCACTGCTTGTGGAGTTGCTAGTTTGGAAGATTCCAATATAAGAAGTGCTTTTATCAAATCTGTAGAAGCTGCATATTTACAGGCAAAAGAACTTGCCAAAAAATAGCTTTTCTTTAATTGAAACTATTATTAGTATATTGGTTTTATCATTTTTGACATGGAGTATTGCTAAAATAGATTCAAATAGTGCAAATAGCATAGAAAACTATCAAAATATAGATAAAGCTTATAGTAGTATTTTACAAGGAATAAATACCAATACAAGTGAGGTATCTTTATCTAATAAGAGTTTTAAAAAGAGTGTTTATTTTCAAGATGGAATCTATTTTTATAGATATAGTTTATGAAGAAAAAAAGCTTTACTTTAATAGAAATAGTGGTGGTTATCACGGTTTTATCCTTTGTTGGAGTATATTTTAATATCTATTTATCTAAAATATATGAAACTAATAAAATTCAAAGAGAAAATAATCTACGATTAATAGAGCTAGAAAGTACTAAACTTTTTATTAGAAAAAAGCTTAATTTAGGTTATGAGATAAGTGAGTTTAAAATAGTAAATAAGGGGCTCTATTTTCAAAATTTTTTGCTTTTATCCAATGTAAAAAGATTTGAAATATCAAAAACAAACAATAATCACTATATAGATATCTTAGTTGATAATATAAGCCAACATTGGTTAATATGAAGAGATCTTTTGGAATTTTAACTGCAATATTAAGTATTATTACATTTTCTTTAGTTGTTATATATATTATGCAAAATAGTGCATTAAATACAAAGCTAAGTAGTGATAAATACTACTATTTACAATCATCTTTACATCTAGAGTTTGCAAAAGAGTATATTAACTCTTTAAAAGAAGAAGATCTTAAGCTAAAAAGTTTTGATTTAAGTGATGATAAATATAATATCCTAATAGAGCTAGAAGATAAAAAAGATCATCTTGTAGCTCATATTTTTGTATCTCCTAAGGAGTATAACAATATCTCTTTATATGAAAAGGTAGATAAAGAGCATATAAGTAAGGAGTAAAAAAAGCTATTAATCAAGATCTTTTAATAAGATTTTCATAAGCTTTTAAGCTTGAGCTCTATGAGATATTTGCTGTTTTTGTTCACTGCTTAGCTGGGCAACTCTTAGCTTGTATCCTTTTGCTTGAAAAAGAGGATCATATCCAAATCCATTATCTCCTTTTGAATCTAAAAAAACATCTCCATACATAAATCCATGAGTAGTATAGATATTATCTTTACTTATAGCACAAATAGCAGCACTATAGTGTGCAGGAGAGCTTGTGAGTTCTTTTTGTTTTAACATATAAACTAATTTTGCATTGTTTTCTTCATCACTAGCACCAACTTTTGCAAATCTAGCACTATATATATTTGGTTTTCCATCAAGTGCATCTACACTTATACCACTATCATCACTTATAACAATAAAATCCTCTTTTATTAGGTTTTTTGTTTTTATAAGATCATATACAAATCTAGCTTTTATAATAGCATTTTCTTTAAAGCTAGAACCAGTTTCTGGTATGTCAATATCACCCAAAAGCTCACCAAAAGCTATAACTTTATGGTTAAATAGTTTTTGAATCTCTTTTATTTTTCCCTTATTATTTGAAGCTAATATAATTATCAAATCAATTTCCTTAATCTTTTTATGCTAAAATACCATTTTAACAAAAGGAAGATTAATGTTTAAACAAGTTATGCCTCTTAGCATTATAATAGCTTTGAGATTTTTTGGACTTTTTTTGGTTTTGCCGCTTATCTCTTTGTATGCGTATAGCTTAGATGGAGCAACTCCATTTTTAGTAGGTGTTGTTGTTGGAGGATATGCTCTAACACAGATGATATTTCAAGTTCCATTTGGAAGTTTAAGTGATAAATTTGGTAGAAAAATAGCTATAATATTTGGTATAGTACTTTTTGGTATAGGATCACTTATATGTGCTATGAGTGATAATATATATCTACTTATTTTAGGAAGACTTCTTCAGGGTGCAGGAGCTATAGGAGCGGTAGTAACTGCTATGATTAGTGATCTTGTAAAAGAAGAGGTAAGAGGTAAAGCTATGGCTATGATGGGTGGAACTATAGCTATGTCGTTTGCTTTTTCTATGTTTTTAGGACCTTTTATAGGGGCTAGATATGGTATGGATACACTGTTTTGGATAACATTTATTATAGCTATTGTTTCTATTATTATAATTCTTACAATAGTTCCAGATGCTCCTACTATCAAACATACAAATGTAGAAAAGCTTAGCTACAAAGAGCTACTTAAAAATCAAAATCTACTTACTATGAATATAACAAATTTTTTACAAAAAGGGCTTATGACTTTAGCATTTGTGCTTATTCCTGTTATTATGATTAAAAGTTTTGGATTTGAGACAAAAGAGCTATATAAAGTCTATTTACCAGCACTTATATTAGGTGTTATAGCTATGGGACCAAGTGCTATTTTAGCAGAAAAAAAAGGCAAATTTAAGCAGATGCTAATATTGGGAATAGCTTTATTTGCTATCTCTTTTATTGCTATGGGACTAGCAAGTGGCTCAACTCTTTTTATAGTAGGGGTAACACTCTTTTTTGTAGGATTTAATATACATGAACCTATTATGCAATCTCTTACAACAAGATTTGCAAAAGTAAATCAAAAAGGTTCAGTTTTGGGTGTTTTTAACTCTTTTGGATATCTGGGTACATTTTTTGGTGGATTAGCTGGTGGATATATTATAGAGATGGATAGTTTAATAGTTGTTGCAATAGTTGTTGTATTGATAACATTTTTTTGGACAATATTAATACAAAAAATGTCAAATCCAAGTGATTTTAAAAATATCTATTTTGAACTAGAAAAGTATGGAGAGGAGTTATTAGATAGATTGAATAATTATGAAGGTATAATTGAGTCTTATATCAATAAATCACAAAAACAGATTATTATAAAGTATGATTCAAAAATAGTAAAAGAAGATGAAATTATAGATTTTTGTAACAAATAGTAACAAAAATCATATCATATATGGCAAAAAAGTAGATTTGCTATATTTATGCTATGATTTGTTTTTATAATTTATAATAGAAAAATTAAGTATAAACAAGGAGAATAGATGTCTAATCTTTACTATCCAAATAAGGAAAAATTTAGAAAACCACTTATTAAAAATATGTGTGAATATCAAGATTTAGTAGATGATTTTACAAAAGATTATGAGGGAACTTGGGCTAAGTTTGCTGATGAAAAGATAGATTGGTTTGAGAAATATCATACTATTTTAGATGAGAGTAAAGCACCATTTTATAAATGGTTTGTTGGTGGAAAACTAAATGTAACTTATCAATGTGTAGATAGACATTTAAAAACAAAGAAAAATAAAGCTGCTATTATATTTGAAGGTGACAATGGAGATCAAAGGATTTTAACATATAGAGAATTGGCTTATGAAGTAAGTAAAACAGCAAATATGTTAAAAAATAAATTTGATATCAAAAAAGGCGATAGAGTAGTTATTTATATGCCTATGATTCCTGAAGCTGCTATATCTATGTTAGCTTGTGCAAAAATAGGTGCAATTCACTCTATAGTTTTTGGTGGATTTTCAGCTGAAGCACTAAAAGATAGAATCATAGATGCTGAAGCTAAGCTTGTAATAACAGCTGATGGGGCTTTTAGAAAAGGTAAACCTTATATGCTAAAACCTGTTGTTGATGAGGCTTTAAAAGAGGGTTGTGAATGTGTTAAAAAGGTATGTATAGTTGAAAGAAATGGCGAAGAGATCAACTGGGTAGCAGGAAGAGATTATAGCTATAATGAGCTAGTAAGATATGAATCATCTTTTTGCCCATCTGAGCCTATGGATTCTGAAGATCCACTATTTTTATTATATACTTCAGGAAGTACAGGCAAACCAAAAGGTGTACAACACTCTCAAGCTGGATATATATTATGGGCTCAAATGACTATGGAGTGGACTTTTGATATAAAAGACAATGATACATTTTGGTGTACAGCTGATGTTGGTTGGATTACAGGACATACTTATATAGTTTATGGACCATTAGCTGCTGGTGCTACAACTATTATGTTTGAAGGTGTGCCAACATTCCCAGATGCAGGAAGATGTTGGAAAATGATAGAAGAGTATAAAATAAATCAATTTTATACAGCACCTACAGCTATAAGACTACTACATAAAACTGGTGAAAAAGAACCAGAAAAATATGATCTTAGTAGCCTAAGAATCTTAGGAACTGTTGGTGAGCCTATAGACTCTGCTGCATGGGATTGGTATCATCAAGCTATAGGTGGTGGAAAATGTAGTATAGTTGATACATATTGGCAAACTGAAACTGGTGGACATATTATTACTCCACTTCCAGCTGCTACACCTATTAAGCCTTCATGTGCAACATTTCCATTACCAGGGATTTATGCTGAGGTTATAGATGAAGAGGGCAATCCTATTCCAACTGGTGAAAAAGGTTTCCTTTGTGTTACAAAACCTTGGCCATCTATGATAAGAAATGTTTGGGGAGATGAAGAGAGATATATCAAATCATACTTTAGTGATTGTAAAAAAGATGGTAAACCAGTCTATTTTACAGGTGATGGTGCTATGATGGATGATGATGGATATATTACTATTACAGGTAGAACAGATGATGTTATCAATGTTTCAGGACATAGAATGGGAACAGCAGAGATAGAATCAGCTATCAAAAATCATGACAATGTAGCTGCGGTTGCTGTTGTTGGAAAACCACATGATCTAAAAGGTGAGAGTATTTTTGCTTATGTTGTTATAAAAGGTGAAGAGAGTGTTACTCAAGAGATGCAAATGGTTCAAGAAATCAACTCTATAATCAAAAAAGAAATAGGTGCTATAGCACTTTGTGATGAGATTGTATTTGTTCCAGATCTTCCAAAAACAAGAAGTGGTAAGATTATGAGAAGAATTTTAAGATCTATTGCTAAAGGTGAAGAAGTTACTCAAGATATTTCAACACTAGAAGATCCAGAAGTAGTAGCAAAAATTGACTCTATCGTAAATAGTTGCTCACTATAATAATATTATCCTAAGTATTTAAATACAAATTTTGAGAAATCCCATTGGTTTTTAACCAATGGGATAAGTTGTTATTAAAGTATAAATGCTTTGCTTTCTAATACAAAAAGCCAAAAAGCCAAAGTGGGATTTTATTTGCAAATCCAACCTCTATATCATCACTTATTACAAAAGAGTTTTTTATATCTTTGATTTGAGAAAAGCTTTTATTTTTTCCACCAATTTCAACTATATATTTCTCATTTATTAAAAAATCTCTATTTTTTACATAGAATAAAGAACAATTATATGATAGTTGTGAAGCAAAAAAAGTTTCTCTAATAGTTCCAATATCACTATTTAATGTAAGGGATTTTAAAAGATTTGTATTTGAAAGGTAGAGTTTATCTGGCATTTTAAGAGCTTTAAATCGTTTTCCTTCAAAAACAATATGTCTTAAAAGTTCAGCCTTGTGTAGATACTCTATATAGTTATATAAAGTTGCTTTTGAAACACCAACAGTTTTACTCAAATTTTCAATACTTAACTCCAGTGGCTTTGAGATAGATATTGCATAGATTAACTTTTTTAACATCTCAATGTTTGAGGCATTTACATTATAAAGTAGGGCAACATCTGAGTATAAAATAGTATTTATATTATCTGTTATTTTTTGAATATAGCTATCTTTTGAAGCAAAATAAAAAGGGTATGCACCAAACTCTAAATAGTCATTATAAAGTTTTAAAATTTTATTCTCTTCTAATTTTTCTAAAATATCTTGAGATATGTTTTCATGATTTTTAAAAATATCTTCAAGTAAATAGCTATTTAAAGATATATCTAGTTTTATTTCACAAAACTCTTTTAATGATAGAATTGGAAGTTTAAACATAGCAT
>JAAYJJ010000128.1 GCA_012522985.1 Aliarcobacter butzleri | reverse complement strand
TTTTTGGCAAGTTGGCTTATTCCTACCAAAGAGGCTATTGGTGTAGCTAAAGACAAAGCACAAGGACATGCTATAACTATAACAGATATCATAACAATAAATGATTTTTCAAACCTACTAGCCTCACTAGCATAAAAAAGCTCTGGAGTTAAAAAATACCATCCAATAAATGTTAAAAATGCTAAAGAGAGTATTGTAATAGAAAAATATTTTGATATTTCATTGGCTTTTTTCTCTATATCTGATTTGGATGCTAGAGAATCTTCTATAAGAGTAACAAAAGAGCTTAATGTAGAGCTTGAAAAATCCTTAATTGCCTTGTATCTAATAAGTGAATTTGTATTGATAGTGCCACTAAAGACTCTATCTCCTATGGTTTTGTGTAGAGGTATGGACTCTCCTGTGATACTCGATTCATCAAAGTTAGCACTTCCACTTACTATTACACCATCAACAGGAGCTATTTCACCAGTTTTAAGCTCTAATATATCATCTACTTGTATCTCATCTACGCTTATTGATTTTTTGTTGCCATCTTCTATAATAATTGCATCTATTGGTAAAGAGCTTTTTATAGTATCTATAGTATCAGTGGCATTTTTCTTGCCTACAACTTCAAGATATTTACCTACAAGCACAAAGGTAATAATCATAGCAACAGAGTCAAAATAGCTCTCTCCAACTCCACCAAACATCACATAAAGTGAGTAAAAATATGTAAGTGTTGCTCCACTGGCTACTAAAGAGTCCATATTGACTATTTTGTTTTTAAATCCAAAATATGCACCCTTAAAAAAGACCCATCCACTATAAAAAAGCACAGGAGTAGCCACTATAAACTCACCAAAATGGATCATAGCCTTAACATCATCAGTAATACCACTAAAAAACCCACTATATTTAGCAACTGCTAACATCATAATATTCATAGAGCCAAAGACTGCTACAAACATCCTCATAAAATAGTCTCTTTTGGAGTTGGTAAGCTGCTCATCACTAATTTTAGAGTTATAAGGGTAAGCATCATATCCAATACTTCTTATTTTGAGTATTATTTCAGATAATTTTATCTTAGAATCATCCCAAACTATTCTTGCTTTGTAGTTGGTAAAGTTGATATTTGCTTCTATTATACCATCTGTATCAAAAAGTATTTTTTCATTAAGCCATACACAAGCAGCACAGTGGATACCCTCTATAATAAGATCTACTTGTTTATATCCTTCTTGGGTGGTTTTGATAAATCTCTTTTCAAAAGAGTCTAAATCAAACTTTTCTATATTTTGATCTAGCTCTTTTGGTGGTGTTAGGGTGTTTTTACCAAGCTTATCATAAAAGCTATCAAGTCCTTCATTACTTAGTAGATGATATACACCTTGGCAACCATTACAGCAAAAATAGAGTTCTTTATCTGCTAGGTTTTCTTTGATCATTTGATCTTTTTCAAACTCTAGATTACAGTGAGAACAAGCTACTTTTGCCATTGGAAATATCCTAATTGTTTATTTTTGACTATTTTATCTACAGAAGAGATTATACCATTCATAGATAAAAAAATACCACTTTTATTATTGGATTGTAAAAATCCATATGCAACTCCTAAGTTGATAGAGCCTTCTATGGGATTAAAGCTTATAGGCTCCATAGAACCTACAAAAACCACCTCTTTGTTTTGTGTAATAGCTAGTGTTTCTATCTCTTTTGCACTTAAATCCATAGTATCAGTTCCATGTATAACTATAAATTTATGGTATGATGAGTTTGAAATAAGCCGTTTTAATCCCTCTCTATCTTGTTGTGTCATATCTAAGCTATCTTTATAGATATATTCTTGAAGCTTAATAAAATCTATATTATTCTTAAAAAATCTATTTAAAAGATCACGTAAAATATCTAGATTTTTAGGAATATACAACTCCCCTTTTATAGGATCATAAACCTTACTAAAAGTACCACCACAGCTTATAATCAAAATTTTATGCATAAAAAATAATCCTAATTAAATATAAATATGCTATAATAATAGCTAAAATAGCATTGAAATAAGGTAAAATTTGGATAAAAGTATAATAAATACATTAAAAAACATTGTTGTACTATATGTTGAAGATGAACAGCTACTAAGGGAGATTGTTGCAAAAAGCTTAAATAGTTTTACAAAAAAGCAGTATATTGCCAAAGATGGCAAGGAGGGATTGGAGCTTTTTAAAAAATATCAAAATGAGATAGATTTAGTAATAACAGATATCAATATGCCAAAAATGAATGGCTTAGAAATGGCAAGAGCCATCAAAGAGATCAATGTGCATGTACCTGTTATTGTGGCTACGGCCTTTTCAAATACTGAGTATTTACTTGAGGCTATTGATCTAGGTGTTGATAAATATGTATTAAAACCAATAGATATGAATAAACTTATCTCTATGATGAGTAAATCTTTACTTTATCATGAGTTACAAGATCTATATAAAGATGATTTAACAAAACTACCAAATAGAAATAAACTTAAAAAAGATCTAAGTGAAACATCTGATGATCTTTTGGCACTTTTAAATATAGATCAATTTTCAGCTATAAATGACCTTTTGGGTGATGATATGGGTGATAAGATTTTGATAGCTTTTGCAAATAAAATCAAAGAGTATTTTTCTCTTGAAGAGTTCAATATCTATAGAGCTGAAGCTGATAAGTTTGTAATCATAGCAAAAGATAGTAACTATCAGTTGGAGCAGTTTTATACTCAGTGTAAAGACTTTATAGCTTTGATAGAAAAAGAGGATATTGATATAGATGATAATAAGATAGATTTAAATATCACTATAGGTATAGCAAAAAGTGACTACTCTCAAGCATATAAACACGCCCAAAGAGTACTACACTATGCAAGAGCTAACTTAAAGTCGATTATGATTTATGATGAGTCTTTAAATATCAAAAAAAATATAGAAGACAACCTAAGCTGGATAAAAAAGATAAAGTATGGGGTATTTAATGATAGATTTGAGCTATATTTTCAGCCTATTGTAGATAATAGTCTACAAAGAACTGTTAAATATGAGGCATTAATTAGATATATAGATGATGATGGTAAAGCAATACCACCTATTGAGTTTTTAAAAGTAGCCAAAAAAGCCAAGCTTTACCCAGAGATTACAAAATATGTAATAAATAAATGTATAGAAAATATTAAAAATAAAAATATCAATATAAGTATGAATATCTCTTTTGATGATATATCAAGTAAAGAGACAGTTGATGTTATATTGGATTTATTAGAGCAAAATAAAGAGATATCACATAAGCTAAGTTTTGAGATACTAGAATCAGAAAGTATTACAGACTTCAATCTAGTAAAAGAGTTTATTCAAAAGATCAAACTTTATGGATGTGCGGTTGGAATAGATGATTTTGGAGCTGGGTATTCTAACTTTAATATTTTACTAGAATTAAATGTTGATTTTGTAAAGATAGATGGAAGTTTAATAAAAAATATAGATACAAATAAAAATGTACAGATTATAACCCAAACAATAATCTCTTTTTGTAAAAAGTTAAATCTTACTACTATTGCTGAGTTTGTAAGTAGTGAAGAGGTGTTTTTTAAGGTAGTTGAATTTGGCGTAAACTATTCTCAAGGATATTACCTAGGTAAGCCAAGCAGTATGAAAGAGTAGCTATGAAAACAAAATATATACTATTTTCTACTATTATTGTTGGTATTATTACTTTATATTTTGTATTTGTTGAAGCACAAGGGCAAATAGAAAAAATAAAAAATGAAAAATATACAATAGTAGCTCAATCACTAAAAGATCAAGTCAATAACTTAATATCAGATAAACAAAACTCAACACTAGCCCTAGCTATCGCACTATCAAGAAATCAAAATATTATTGATATTATACACAATAAAGCAGAGCCTACAGATATTCACAAAGAGTTATTAGGAGATTTAGGTATTCAAACAGAGTATAAAAATATATGGATTCATATCCTAGATGCTAAGGGGACTAGTTTATATAGAAGCTGGAGTGAAAAAAGAGGGGATAATCTATATAATATAAGAGATGATATAAAAGAGACAATTTTAACAAATCAACTACAAAATCATATTAGTGTTGGTATATTTTCTATGAGTTTTAAAAGTATAGTTCCTGTTTTTGAAAAAAATCAGTTAATAGGGATAATAGAGTTTATATCTCACTTTAACTCAATATCTAAAAAATTAGAAAAAGATAGTATTAGCTCTATAGTATTAGTAGATAAAAGATTTGAAAAAATGCTAAGTAATAGTATAACAAATACCTTTATAGATGGGTATTATCTAGCAAATTTAGAAAATAATCCAAAATGTGTAAATCTCTTAGAAAATATAGGTATAGAAAATCTTTTGAAAATTAAAGATTATACAATATATGAAAATACTATAGTAACATATAGAGATATTATAGGTGCAAATGGTGCAGTTTTGGGTTATTTTGTACTTTTTAAGAACTTAGATAATATACAAAAAGCTGATATTGTAGGTTTTGAGTCACTTTTAACTCTTTTTATTGTAATGGTATTTATATCTGCTTTGATTTTGCTATTTTTAATAACAAATCAAGAAAAAGCAAATATTATAAAACAAAATCTTAAAAAAACAAATGAGTTAAATAAAAAACTAAATGAACAAATAGAGATAATAACACAAGAAAAAAACCTAAATAAAGAGATTTTAGATGCTGAACAAAATTTTATAGTCCTAAGTGATGGTAAAAGTGTAATAACAGGTAATAAAACAGCATATAGGATAATCAAAACAAAAGAGCCATTGGAAGAGTTTTATAAATATAAAAGATGCATTTGTGACTATTTTTTAGAAATGGATGATGAGGATTATATCTATAATAAACTACTAAATGGTAAAAATTGGATAGATTATATCTTAGAAAATAAAAACAAACAACACAAATGTGCAATCAATATAGATTCTAAAATACATCACTATAAAGTATTTGTAAAGCCATTTAATTATTATGAAAAAAATGTATTTATTGTTGTGTTAAGTGATATAACATATGAAATGGAAATAACAAGACAACTAAAACAAGAGATAGAAGTTAATAAGAAAAAAGATGTTTTGATACAACAACAGTCTCGTTTGGCTATTTTGGGTGAAATGATAGGAAATATTGCTCATCAATGGAGACAACCTCTTAGTATGATAACAGTTGCAATAAGCTCTTTGAAGCTTAAAAAAGATTTTGGAAACTTAGAAGAGAGTGATATAGACTTTACAACTGAAGAGATTATGAGAAGTGCTAATTTTTTATCTAAAACTATAGAAGATTTTAGAAATTTTTTCAAAAAAGATAAACAAAGAGAGCTTTTTTATATAGATGAGGTGATAAGTAATACTTACAATATCATAAAAGCAAGTTATGTAAATAATAATATAGTAATGGATTATAGCAATGTTGAAAAAATAGAGTATGATGGCTTTCCTTCTGAACTATCACAAGTATTTTTAAATATATTTACAAATGCAAAAGAGATCTTAGTAGCTAAAAATATAGATAAAAAATATGTAAGAGTTAGCGTTAAAAAACTAGAATCAATAATCCAAATCTCTATATTAGATAATGGCGGTGGTGTAGATAATAAGATAATAGAAAAAATCTTTGATCCATACTTTAGCACAAAACATCAATCCATGGGAACAGGGCTTGGACTATATATGAGTACACTTATAATAAAAAGAAGTTTTAAAGGGAACATATATATTAAAAATGAAGAGTTTATTTATGAGGGCAAAGCATATAAGGGAGCAAATTTTATTATTGAGTTACCACTAGAAAATACAAATCACACAAAGGAAAAATCAAATGAGTAGAAAAATTACAATCAAATCACCACTAGATATGCATCTTCATCTAAGAGATAAAGAGATGTTAAAGCTTGTAGCACCACTTAGTAGCCAAAGTTTTAGTGGAGCAGTTGTTATGCCAAACTTAGTACCTCCTATTACTACAAAAGAGGCACTTTTAGCATATAAACAAAGGATTAAAGAAGCTGCAAATGATGAGAGTTTTGAGCCATATATGACACTTTTTTTCCAAAACTATACAAAAGAGTTTTTAGAAAGTATAAAAGATGAGATTATAGCAGTTAAGCTCTATCCAGCAGGTATTACAACCAATAGCGAAACAGGAGTTAGCTCTATGGATATAGAAGATCTTAGACCAACTCTACAAGCTATGAGTGATCTTGGTATAATCTTAGCAATTCATGGTGAGACAAATGGTTTTGTTATGGATAGAGAAGCAGAATTTATGCCTATATATGCTGCTATTGCAAAAGAGTTCCCAAATCTTAAAATCATAATGGAGCATATTACTACAAAAGCTGCTGTTGATATGCTTGATATTTATCCAAATCTTTATGCAACTATTACTTTACATCATCTTTTGATTACTTTGGATGATGTAGCAGGTGGTATGCTAAAACCACATCTTTTTTGTAAGCCTATAGCAAAAAGATATGAAGATAAAGAAGCCCTTTTAAGTGTTGCACTAAAAGCTCATCCAAAAGTTTGTTTTGGAAGTGACTCAGCTCCTCATCCAAAACATACAAAAGAGAGCTGTGGTTGTGCTGCTGGAGTTTTTACCTCTCCTATAGCTTTGCAAGTACTTGTAGAACTTTTTGATAAATATAACTCTTTGGACAATTTACAAAAGTTTGTAAGCAATAATGCTATAAATATCTATGGAGTTAAACCATCATCAAAAGTAGTAGAACTAGAAGAAAAAGAGTTTATAGTACCAGAACTTTATGAGTACAACCATGAAAAAGTAGTACCTATGTATGCAGGTGAAGCTATTAAGTGGAGTATTGTTAGTATTAAGTGCTAAGAGTTAAAAAAGCATAAGATAAATGGAAACGGGACTTAAGTCCCGCTTCTAGTGATATATAAATCACCACCAGTTTGTTTATTTGAGTTTATCTGCTCTTGGATAGATAAACACAGCTTCTCTTATAACAGAGACTCTATCAGGTTCACTTGAAGAGTAAGCTCTTATTTGTACAGTTATTGGTGTATCTTTTGTAACATCATCAACTAGTTTTTCTTTTGTAGAAAGAATTACTACTTTTTTAGCTAGTTTTTTAGGACTTAGCTCAAATGGCTCAAATCTTTCAATTGTGATTTTATCTGCATATTCACCTATAATTTCAAGGTTATATGTATGTGGATTTGGCTCAGTGTTTTGGAATAAGAATAAAAAGTTATTGCTTACTTTTTCTTTTTCTTCATCTATAACATATAGTTGAGTTGTTTTGTTGATATTTAGTAGCATATACTCTTTTTCACCACCCATAACAAACATCATACCAATAATCAAAACTAAAGCTACACCATACATAATAGTATTTTTTCTTAAAACTTTAGTCTCTTTGCCTTTTTCTATTTCATTTGTACTTGACCATTGAACTAAAGATGGTTTACCTAGTTTACCCATAACAGTAGTACAAGCATCAACACACTCAAGACAGTTAATACACTCTAGTTGCATACCTTTTCTAATATCTATATGCGTAGGACATACAGTTACACAGCTTTCACAAGCAGTACATTCGTTTAGTGGATCAGCTAGATCTTTTGCTTTGAAAACAACCTTGTTTTTGCCTTCATCATAGATATTACCACCTCTTTTTGTGCTATATATTGCTTGAAGAGTATTATCATCATATAAAACAGATTGAACTCTTGAATAAGGGCATACATATACACAAAAATCCTCTTTTAAGATGATTACATCATATACTAAAAATGCAGCTAAAGAAAGAACAAATCCTATTAAGAACATATGCTCTGTTGGATCAGCCAAATATGCAAAAAAATCTTCAGGTGGAACAAAATACCACAAAAAGTTTGAAGCAGCTATCAAAGAAAGTATTGCCCATATGATTACAGCAATTACCCTTTTGCTAACGTTTTCAGGTTTTGACCAATCAGGCTCTTTTTGTTTGTTTTTGATTCTTCTAAGTCCTAGAAGTTTTCCTTCTAAAAAATCTCTATATATAACCCTAAAGATAGTTTGTGGACATGTCCATCCACACCAAGCTCTACCGCCTATTGCAGTTGCCGCAAAAATACCCAAAAATAACAACATCAAAAGAAACGGCATCATATATAGCTCTTGCATATCAAATGCAGTTCCTAATAGATGTAGTTGTTTTTTATCAAAAGATAGTAAAAATATATGATTCCCATTTATTGTAATAAATGGAGTAACTATTGCCACTATCGTAGCTAAAGCATACATATAGTATCTTTTTATTCTATAAGGTGATTTCACCTCAAAATCACTTGTCTTACTAGACATAACCTCTCCTTTGTTTAAGCTTTTATAATTATAATTAACTTTTCCTTAATTGTAGCATAACTTAATAAAAATTTATAATAGTTATAAGATTAATTTAACTATAATAAGGAAAATATATTTAGGAGTTCAAATGGAACAAGAAGAAAGTTCAAGATTGAAGTATTTTCCTATACCTCTTTTTGCATCAATCATGGGGGTATTGGGGCTTACTATAGTGTTACAAAGGGCATCACATGTATATGGTTATCCACATTTTATAGCTACAATAGGTGTTGTTTTGGGGATAGGAATGTTTTTGTTGTTTAGTTTTGTTTATTTTTTAAAGTTTTTAAAATATAAAGAAGAGGTAATAGCTGAATTTAACCATCCAATAAGGTTAAATTTTTTTCCTGCTTATTCTATATGTATGCTTTTGATGGCTATAGCTTTGTCACCTATTCATGAGGGTATATCTTATATTGTATGGTATGCAGGTATGATATTACATCTATTTTTTACACTTTATGTAATAAGATTTTGGATAGTAAATAATATGTTAATAGAGCATTCAAACCCAGCTTGGTTTATACCAATAGTTGGTAATGTGATAGTTCCTATTATGGGAGTGGAGTATATTGGACTAGAGGTTTCAATGTTTTTCTTTTCTATTGGGATTTTCTTTTGGGTAGTTTTGTTTACTATTATTTTAAATAGGATTATGTTTCATCATCAATTACCTAAGAAGTTTTTACCAACACTTTTTATTTTTATAGCTCCTGCTGGAGTTGGATTTTTGGCATATACCAAAATCCTTACAGTACTAAATGGAGAGCCTAGTTTGGATCTTTTTAGCTATTTTATCTATGATGTGGGACTGTTTTTTACTATATTGTTAGCATTTATGATAAAAGAGTTTATAAAACTACCATTTTCACTTACTTGGTGGGCATATACATTTCCACTAGCAGCTATAACACTAGCTACTATTTTAAAGTATGAGATAACTGGAAGTATTTATA
>JAAYJJ010000127.1 GCA_012522985.1 Aliarcobacter butzleri | reverse complement strand
GAGTATTTATAGGCAATATCAAGATAGTCTTGTAGATTTGATAGCACCAAAGGATCACCCAAAAGATGAAGATAGATCTCATTTGTAAACTCTTTTGCTTGATGGCAAATAGTATCAAAAAGCTCTAGATCCATAATATCTGATTTTTTACTACTTGGTGGACAAAAAAAGCACTCTAAACCACAAATATTTGTGATCTCTATATAGATATGTTGAAACTTGATAATAAACCTTTTTTAAAAAAGATTATATACTATTTGGCTTTATGGTATAATTAATCAATATATTGTAGAATATCACTATATTTATAAATTATGGAAGAGCGATGAATCTAATAATCAATTCAGAAACTATAAGCTTTGAAAAAGACTTAACTATAGATGAGGTTTTAAATAGACTTCAAATCAAAGATAAAGTTATGGCGGTAGCTGTAAATATGGAGATAGTTAAAAAAGAGTTTTGGGATAGTTTTGTTCCAAAAGAAAATGATAAAATAGAACTGTTACAATTTGTTGGTGGGGGTTGATCTATGACAACAGATATTAGCTCTGTTTGTACTTACTGTGGTGTTGGATGTGATATAACCGCAGTTATACAAGACAATAAAATAACTAAAATATATGCCCAAAATGATGGCGTAGTTAGTCGTGGAAAACTCTGTATCAAGGGTAAATATGGATATGATTTTGTTGATTCACCAAATAGAATAAGAAGCCCTAGAATCAAAAAATCATTTATTGAAAAAAACTTTCCTTACCTTACAACAGAATTAAAAGCAAGATCAAAAACTCTAAAAGAGCTAGATGATATATGGTATGAATCAAGTTATGAATATGCAACTTCACTAGTGGCTTGGAAACTTGATCAAATCAAAACCACTTATGGTGGAGAGGCTTTTTGTGCTACTGGTGGAGCTAGAACTAGCTGTGAAAGTGGTTGGCTTTTTCAAAGATTTACAAGACTTACTATGAGTTCACCACATATTGATAATTGTGCTAGAGTATGTCATAGCCCTAGTTTAAAAGGACTTAAAACCACTATAGGTGAAGGGGCTGCTACAAATCCATATGATGATATATTTAAATCAGAGTTTTTAATAGTTATAGGCTCCAATACAACCGAAGCTCACCCTATAGTAGCAAATAGGATGATAGAAGCTGTTAGAGATAAGAGTATTGATCTAGCTGTTATTGATGTAAGAGATATACACCTAAGTAAATATGCTATATATAATGCCGTAATACCATATGAAGCAAATTTACTTATACTAAATATGATGGCATATGTAATACTTAATGAAAATCTTTATGATAGTAGATTTATTTTAAATAGATGTAGTGGTTTTGAGGAGTATAAAGAGGCTATTTTAAATGATCCTTTTGCAAATCCAAACTTTTTTGAAAATATATCTGGATATGAGTATCTAGTAGAAATGATTCCATCTATTGCTAGAGAGTATGCAAAAAGAAAATCTATGATATTTTGGGGACTTGGTATAACAGAGCATATAGATGGAAGTAAGGCTGTTATGGCACTAGCAAATCTAGCACTACTTACTGGTAATATCTCCAAAGTAGGAGCTGGACTTATGCCACTTCGTGGACAAAACAATGTCCAAGGTGCTTGTGATGTAGGGTGTTTACCTTATTATGAACCTGATTATAAAGATGCTACAAAAGTTGGACTTATGACTCCAGATATGATGGATGCTATGCTAAAGGGTAGTATAAAAGCTATGTATGTTATGGGTGAGGATATAGCACATATTCATCCAAATCAAAATAAAATCAACTCAGCATTAGCAAATCTAGAACTTTTGGTTACTCAAGAGCTTTTTATGAATGAAATAGCAAATAAAAGTGATGTAGTCTTTGGAGTAAAGAGTGCTTATGAAAAAACAGGAGTCTATGTCAATGCTATGAGAAGGCTTCATCTATCACAACCACTTGTTTTATCAGATCTTCCAGATGATTGGGAAGTTTTAAGAGATATAGAAAACAAAATATGTGGAGAGTTTAACTATAGCTCTAGTGAAGAACTTTGGGATGATGTAAGAAGTGAGGTTAGTAGATTTGCTGGAGCAAATTATATGAAACTAAGCAAACATAGAAGTAAGGGTATGCAGTGGCCAATAGATAAAAGTGATACGCCTATTTTACATCTTGATAGTTTTAAGACAGATGATGGACTAGGGCATTTTCAATACAATAGATATACTCTAAGAGGACAAATCAAAGAGATTTTAAATGGGGTAGAAGATGGTAGTTTTTATCTAACAACAGGAAGAACGCTAGTACATTATAACAATTCAGCTCAAAGCAAAGAGTCGCCTAGATTAAATGATAAATATCCAGATGATATTATCTTAGCTAGTATAGAAGATGAACAAAGACTTAGTAATAAGATAGTATTAAAAACTCCTTATGGACAAACATCGCCTCTTGAGGTTAAATTTGTAAAAAGTATTAAAAAAGGTACACTTTATACTACTTTTCACCATGCAAAAAGTAAAATAAACTATATTTTTGGAGATGAATCTGATGAGTTCACCAAAACAGCAAAATTCAAATCCCTAAAGGTGGAAGTTGAGCAGGTTTAAAGGAAATATAGCTGAAAATAAGGCGGTAGAGTATCTAAAAGAAAAAGGCTATACTATAATAGAGCGAAACTTCTATGCCAAAAAGATGGGAGAGATAGATATAATATCTACAAAAGATGAGGTTTATCACTTTGTAGAGGTAAAAAGTGGAGAGAGTTATGATGCTGTATATAATATCACTCCATCAAAGCTACATAAACTTATTAATAGTATCTACTACTATCAAAAGGTGAAAAACCTTAATAGTAAGTTTTGTATAGATGCTATTATAGTTTATAACAATAATATCAAAATGATAGAAAATATTACACTGTAGGTAGATATGTTTTATGATAAAGAACTCCAAGCCTTACACAAGGCAAAAAGAGTAAGAAGTAGGGTAATATATGATGATAGTTTAGTAGATCTTGCATCAAACGACTATCTTGGACTTAGTAAAAATAAAAAACTACTAAAAAGAGCTTACAAAAGTATAAAAAAAGAACTTTATCACTCTCCAAAAGCCTCTATATTGGTAAATGGTTATAGTAAAATCCATCAAAAGTTTGAAGATAAGCTTAAAGAACTCCATCGTTTTGAAGATGCTATCGTTGTAGGAAGTGGATTTTTGGCAAATATTGCTATGTTTGAGTCTTTAGCTAGAAAAAAAGATCTTTTTTTGATAGATGAAGAGTATCATGCTAGTGGAGTTTTGGCTACAAGATTAAGTGATGCTAGGATACTTTTTTTTAGGCACAACGATATTTCACATCTTCAAGAGCTTATTAACAATAATGGTGGTTACCAAAGACTAATTATAGCTATAGAGGGAGTCTATTCTATGAGTGGTGCTATAGCAAATAAAAGAATCTTTGATATAGCAGATAAATATAATGCTCTTTTAATAGTAGATGAGGCTCATAGTAGCGGGGTATTGGGGGCAAATTTACTTGGTATTTTTGAGTATTATGGCATAACACCTAAAGCAAATCATATAAAAATGGGAACTTTAGGCAAAGCTTATGGGAGTTATGGAGCTTATATTTTAGCAAGTAAGGAAATAATAGAGTTTTTACAAAATAGGGCAAAACCTATTATTTATAGTACTGCTCCATCGCTTTTTGATATTGCTTTAGCACATGAAGCACTTTTATATATCCAAAAAAGAAAAGTAGTTTTACGAAAAAAGATACAAAAAAGAGTTTCTTTTCTCAACCAAGCATTTGGTAAACACAATAAATCTATGATATTCACAATCCCTTGTAAAAGCAATCAAGAGGCTTTAGATATACAAGCAAATTTATTAGATCAGGGGTTTATTGTAGGTGCTATAAGACAGCCTACTGTAAAAGCACCTATTCTTAGGATTATACCAAATTGTCAAATAGATAGCAAAAAACTAAAAGAGTTTATAAAGCTATACTCTATACTAGTAAGTAAAGCTTAGCTAGATAGTAAATAACTCTTTTAGCTCCTCTTTACTCATATTGTTTAGCCAATTTTCTCCAATACTTACACTAAGATCTGAAAGTTCTTGTTTTGCTTTGATCATTTTATCGATTTTTTCTTCAAAACTATTTTTGGTAATAAGCCTATATACGGTTACTTTTTTGTTTTGTCCTATCCTATAGGCTCTATCTGTTGCTTGGTTTTCTACTGCTGGATTAAACCATAAGTCATAATGGATTATATGATTAGCAGCAGTTAGATTTAGCCCAACTCCACCAGCTTTTAAAGAGAGAATAAAGATTTTATATCTATTATCATATTGAAATTTTTCTATTACTTTTTCTCTTTGTTGTTTTGACATATCTCCTTTTAGTACTAAGGCTGTAGTAAATAGCTCTTTAGAGATAATCTCTACCAAAATATCAGCCATTTGTGTATATTGAGTAAAGATTAAAACCTTTTCATTTTGTATTAAGATAGAGTCAAGTAGTGTTAAAAGTAGTTTAGTTTTTCCAGATAAGTTAGGGTTGATATCACTTATTTTATCAAAATTTCGTGGATGATTGCAAATTTGTTTTAGAAAAACAAGAAGTTTAAAGATAGTACCTTTGGAGTTTTTCTCATCTAAGTGCTCTAAGCTTTCATCTAAAACAGCTCTATATAAACTAGCTTGTTCTTTACTCATAGTAACATATTTATCTATAACAATCTTATCTGGTAAATCACAAATAATCTCTTTATTTGTTTTTAGTCTTCTTAGCATAAATGGAGCTGTTAGTTTTTTGAGTTTTTCTATTTTATGTGGGTTTTTATGGATTTCTATCTCTTTTGCATAAAAAGAGGAAAACTCTTTTAGGGATTTTAGATATTTTGGGAGTACAAAATCAAATATACTCCATAACTCACTTAAGTTATTTTCTACAGGTGTACCACTAAGAGCTATTTTATATTTTGCTTTAAGTGATTTGATAGTTTTTGTAGTAGAGGTATCTGGATTTTTTATTCTTTGAGCTTCATCTAGGATTAAGCAATCAATTTTGAGTGATTTAAAGATATCTATATCAATTCGTACCAAATCATAACTTGTAAGTATAATATCTACTTTTTCTATAGCTCTTTTTGAACCATAATAAGAGATAAAACTCAAATTTGGAGCAAAAGTTTCAAGCTCATTTTCCCAATTGGATAAAACAGATGTAGGTACAACAATAACTATATGATGTTTAATATAGTTGTTTTCTTTTAGGTATAAAATAGAGGCTATTGTTTGTATAGTTTTACCAAGCCCCATATCATCAGCTAAAATAGATCCAAAGCCATTGAGAAGATTGTTTATATTCCACTCAACACCTCTTGTTTGATACTCTCTTAGCGTTGCATTAAGGGATATTGGGGTTACTATATGTTTTGGAGTAAAAATCTCCTCTAAATAGTTTTGTAAATCATTATCCAAAAATACTTCATCACTTAGTTTAGCTTGTAAAAGATCAAAAGAGGTAAGTTTTGTTTTTTTATTGATTTGAGAAAAAAGATCCTTTGCTTCATCAGGAGAGATAATAAGATAGTTTTCTTTAAAGTAAACTAGTTTTTGATTGTTTTTTAAAAGCTCTTCAAACTCGCTAACACTTATAATCTCATCACCAATAGCTATTTGCCACTCATATTCAAGCATACTATCAAGAGTAAAAAATGATTTAAAACTTTTACTTTTTGAACTAGCTTTTAATAGTAGCTTTGGTTTAAGAAGATTTTTAAGCTCTTTTGGTAAAACAATCTCAACACCAAGATTAGTAATAATAGGAGAGATATTTAATAAAAACTCCTCTATTTCTATTTGGTCTAAAGAGCTAAAAGGCTCTTTGATTAAAGAATCAATTTTTGGTAAAAATTGGATTAATATGGAGATAAACTTTATAATCTCAATTTGATTTTCTTCTTCCAATGCAAGATTTAATGGGTACTTTCTTTGAGTAGTTTTGTTTTTAACATTTATTGAAAGTTGATAGTTATTTATATCACCTTCTATAAGTATATTATATTGATAATTACTTTGTACTATTTCAAATATACTAAAATAGTTATTTATAGAAAAAGCTATATTTTCATATGCAAACTCTTTTGTTTCTAGTATCTTAGCACTAAAAAAGACGTGTGAGATTTTGGGTGGATTTTCTTTTTGGCGTTTGTGCATAAACTCTAGTTTTGGTACAAAAGTGGATAAAACAGTAGTTAAAATATAGTTTGTTCCAGAAAATCTATCAAGATATTTACCATTTATACCTACAATTATTGGAGAACTATTTGATAAAATCTCTATTTGCTTTTTGATAGACTCAACAGATAATAAAGGCTTATAAATGATTTTTATATATTTATCCATCTCTAATACTGAAGGTATAAAACCACTATTTTCTATCAATATATAAGCAACTCTAAATAGATAAAAAAGATATCTATAGCTACTACTTCCATTGTCATCTTCAAATGAGATAAAAAGAGTAAATAGATCCATAGGGCTAATCAAAATCTCTTGATTTTTTATTTGGAAGTTATATTGCCTAAAAAGCTCTTTATCTCTACTATTTAATATATCAGTTTGGATTTTAAATAGTACAAGATCTATATTGCTATAACCTAGTATTGTAATATGTGAGTTTTGTAATAATCGTTGTAGATTTTGGATATTTTCATCTTTTATTGGTGAGATGATTTGAACAATATCTTTATTTGCCCTTTTATAAAATTCATTTAAAACCTCTTTGTAGTTTATATGGCTAAAAGGTGGAAAATCACTAAGCATAGAGAGTATAAAATTTGTATGGTTTTCTTGTTTTAAAAGAGGAATATTATCTTGTATAGGAGCAGTATCTATATCATTTGTATAGTTTAGCTCTAGTGGATATGGGATTTGAAGCTCTTTTTTGATATTGTAGTGATTAATCAAATCAAGTCCACGAAGCCCAAAGAGAATAAAAGGATTTTTATCTATTTCAGTAGTAAGTGCAAAATAGAGTGCTGCAATATGTTTGCAAGGGTATGAACCATCAAAATCATAACAGTTACATGACATATCAAATCCACGAAAAATATCTATTTCATTGCTTTTTATAAATTCTAAGAGTTTATTAGATAGTTTACCATGTATAATATCTGCTAAAATCAAAGGATTTTCATCGATAAATTCTATAATAACTCTTTTATCACCCTTTGGAAATGGATTAAATAGTAAATATGTTTTATAAAAGGGTGAGTAGTTTCCTTTGACTTTAGCATTTACTTGATTTGTATCTACCCTAACATCATAGATTTTACCACTATTAGCATATGTTTTACCACGACTTAGTCTCTTGCTATCAGTCTCATTTTCAATTGCTTCTAAAAACTCTTTTCCCCATATTGTTGTACCATAAACCTTATTTGCCATTTTAACTCCATATATTTTGTGTGGAAATTGTGATGATATATTTGATTTTATAGAAATTATATTATTAAGTTGCTAGATTTTAGTTAGAAAAGAGCTATTATTTAAAGAATAAATGTAAAAAACATAAAAGACACCCTAAATATTAGAGTAATTAAAGGAAAAAATCCTAGATAGTATCTTTACTATCTAGGAAAAAATTATAGTCCGCTGATATATTCTGCTAACTCTTCTATTTTAGCGTCATCTAGTTTTGCAACTTGACCTTTCATCATACCTTTTTTTGCTCCACCGTATGTTCCATCTTTATAACCGTGTAAAGCCTCTACGATTTTTGCTTTATCCAAACCAGCTATTGGTGTTCCTGGAATTTGAGTCATTTTACCATCAGCACCATGACATGCTACACATGGTTTATATAGACTAGTAGCACTTGCACTTACTGCAACTAAAGATGCTACGCCTAGACTTAATAATACTTTTTTCATTTTTTCTCCTTGGAATATTTTCATTTGTCATTTTAACAAATATAACTTTAAACAAACTTGTGGTTTTTTAATAAACTTTAGTTTTTAAATAAATATGCTACAATTTGAGTGAAATTTACAAAGGAGAGCCTATGCCATACATAAATGTTAAGGTTGCAGGAAGTTTAACGATAGAACAAAAAAGAGAGATAGCAGATGATATTAGTGAGACTATGCTTAGAGTTTGTGGTAAACCAAAGCCTAGTTGTTATATAGTTTTTGATGAAGTAAGCAGGGAAAATTGGGCAAAGGGTGATGAGATTTTAAGTGATCAAGATGCAAAAAATAATCAAAAGAATTAAGTTTAGATGAGAACTGTTCTTGATATTGAAAACCTCGTTTTTGGATATAATAAAAGTAAGCTTATATACAAAAACTTTAATCTAAGATTAAACAAAGGAGAGGTTGTTAGCATTGTTGGAGAGAGTGGAAGTGGTAAAAGTACACTTTTTGAGCTTATATGTGATAATCTTAAACCATATAGTGGCAAAATAACCAAAGGTAGAGTTGCTACTATATATCAAGATCCATATACAAGCTTTCATCCTACATATAAAATAATAGATCAAATAAAAGATGTAGTTGAAGAAGAGGCATTAAAAAACAATCTTGATTTTTATCTTGATAAGCTTATGATGGATAAAGAGCTATTATATAAACAATCCAAACATCTCTCAGGTGGACAACTTCAAAGATGTTCTATTCTTAGAGCTTTATTAATGGAACCAGAGTTACTTTTAGCAGATGAACCAACAAGTGCCTTGGATAATATCACAACATTGGAAGTAATGAAGTTGTTAATCTCATTTTTAGATAAATTTGCTATACTTTTAATAACACATGATAATGATTTAGCCTCATGGTGTAGTGATAAAATAATAAATATTACAGATAGTGGAGTGTAAATAGATGAAGAAAGCTTTAGTTCTTTTAAATATGGGTGGTCCTAGAAACAAAGAAGAGTTTGAGATGTTTTTAAGAAATATGTTCAATGATCCAAATATATTGACTATAAAAAATGATTTTTTTAGATCTATTATAGCATCTTTTATAGTTATGAGTAGGAAAAACTCTGCTTGGCAAAACTATGAAGCTATAGGGGGGAGTTCTCCTATTAATCCACTTACAAAAGAGCTAGTAGATAAACTCTCAACTTATCTTCCAGATTATTATATAACATGGGCTATGCGTTATACTCCACCTTTTGCACCAAAAATAGTAAAAGAGATTGAACAAAGAGGGATCAAAGAGGTAGTTTTACTACCACTTTATCCTCAATACTCAACAACTACAACCAAATCAAGCGTAGATGATTTTATGAAAGCTTGTAAAGATAATGAGTTTGAATTTAAAATAGTAAGAAGATTTTATAAAAATGAACTTTACAATCAATCAATAGCACAAAATATAAAACAGACTCTAAATGGATGTAATATAAGTGAATATAATATCATATTTTCAGCTCACGGTCTTCCACAAAGTATCGTAGATAAAGGTGATAGCTATGAAAATGAAGTTTTAGAGCATATTGATATATTGACTACTATTTTAGCTCACAATGGTATTGAACCAAAAGCTATCAAACTAGCATATCAATCAAAAGTTGGTCCTATGAAGTGGCTAAGCCCATCTTTAGATGATAAACTCAAAAAATTCAAAGATGAAAAGGTACTTATCTATCCAATAAGTTTTACAATAGATAATAGCGAAACAGTTTTTGAGCTTGATATAGAGTATAGAGAGTTAGCTATGGAGTTAGGAATCAAAGAGTATAAAGTATGTAAATGTGAAAACTCTTCACCTCTTTTTATAGATGCACTCGTAGAAATAGTAAAGGAGCTAGAATGAAAGAGATACTAAAAGAGATAGTAAATAGGGCTATATTGAGTGAGTTTGATAGTACTATTACTATAGATAAGAGTAGTTTGTTGGAAAAATATCCTTTTTTAAAAGAGCAAAAAGCATCTTTTGTAACTCTTAATATTAACAACAATCTAAGAGGCTGTATAGGCTCTATCATAGCTCATAGATCTTTGCTTGAAGATCTTATTCACAACGCAAAAGCAGCTGCTTTTGAGGATCCTAGATTTATTCCACTTTCACGAGATGAGTTTGATTTTGTAGATATAGAGATATCTCTTCTTACCACACCAGTTGAAGTAAACTATATAGATATCAATGATCTAAAAAGCCAAATCAACATAGGTGAAGATGGTATTATACTAAAAAGCGGATATTATCAATCTACATTTTTACCTCAAGTTTGGGAGAGCTTAAGTGATTTTGATAGCTTTTTTTATGCACTTTGTCAAAAAGCAGGATTAAGTGCCAACTGCTTAGAACGCCATCCAAGCATATATAAATATAATGTTATTTCTTATAAATAAAAGTGTTGTATCTGATAAAATTAATTTATATAATAAGTTTTTGAAAGATAAAAAGATGTTCGTGCATTATAAGTAAAAAGTTAGCTTCTTTACTTTTGTTTATCCAAAAACCTGTTGCTTTACAGTTATGTTGATGTTTGATAATATCCTCTTTTAGGGTAAATCCATTTTGTAAAAATCTTTGCATTACCATAAAGGCTAAAGGTTGGTACATTTTATTTCTTCTTGTATCACCTATTAAAATAGCACAATATTTATTTGGCTTCAAGACTCTATAAAGCTCTTTTATCACTTTTTCATACTCATAGCAAAACTTTTCTAAATCGTGAATATTTGATAAATCTTCTTCTATTTGTTTTTCACTATATTTTATTATATCTGCATAAGGGGGATGATTTAATACAAAATCTATACTCTCATCTTTTAGCATAGATAATTGCCTACTATCATTTAATTCTACTTTGATTTTTGGAATACATTCACACTCAAAATCAAGTGCTTGTTTAGTAAGTTCTATAGCATTTGGATTAACATCTAAGGCAAGTAGGTTTCTATTTAATAGTTTACACTCTATAGCTGTTGTTCCACCACCAATCATAGGATCTAATATATAATCACCCTCTTTTGAGTATCTTAAAAGTAAATTTCTTACAATTTCAGGAGCCCAGTTACCACGATATTTTGAGTTATGGGTAGCCCATTTGCCTCGTCTTGCAAAACTCCAAACAGTTGTACACTCTTGTTCAAAGTTTTCGGGATTTAACTTTTTCATAACAACTCCTTATACACTGTACAATATTAGCATAAAGATAAGAGTATCGTAAAAAACATTACAATTTGCAAGGTTTTTGCTTTTATATAATTTTTAATTTATATTAAACTCATTAATAATTATATCATTAAAATATCTTTCTTTTAGCATATGATAATTAATAATATAATCAATAGATTTAAAACCCTTAGACAATTGATTTTTATCAGTGTTTCCCCAGCATTTAATACCGTCTGTTAAATATATAAATTTTATATTATTACTTTTTAATTCAAAATTTCTATTTGAATATGAATCAATTATCTCTTCGGGTTTTGAACCTGAATCAAAATAAAAATTTGCCTCAATAT
>JAAYJJ010000126.1 GCA_012522985.1 Aliarcobacter butzleri | reverse complement strand
TCTCCATTTAATATTGCTAAAATTGGTTTTTCTACAGCAATATATGTTTGTGTTTTTGCTGGTACTGTAAGAGCAAAAATAGGATTATCTATTAAAGAAACTATTAAAAAATCACTAGCACTTAAATATTTATATATCTCTACTCTTGGTTTTCTCCCCCAAAAAATTACATTTTCTAATTTTTTTTCTAACACCACATTTTTAAGTCTATTTATTGCTGATCCATCTCCTATTATATTTAACTGAGATTTTTCTAGATCACTACTATCCAACCTACTCCAAGCTTCCAAAATATTTTCAAGATTCTGTACTACTCCCACATTACCTGTAAAAGTAAAATGTATTTTTTTATCTTTATTAAACTCAAAAGGTATTAAGCTTTTATCTAGTTCATCTGACCAATTGGGTGCATAAAGTATCTCTTTTTTATTGTCTAAATAAGGTATTATTTTTTCTTTAAACCCTTTTGAACTAATAGCAAATCTTGTAGTATATTTATAAACATATCTAACAAACCTATCTATGCAAAACTCCATTATTTTTGTTTTTTTAAATCCATATGCATAAACACTATCTGGCCAAATATCCTGTATCCATAAAATAGTAGGTTTTTTATAAAATTGTTTCAAAACTACTGCTGGAACCATAGCTGTAAGTGATCCTACCTGAAATCCAAAAATATAATCATATTTTTTTCCTATTTTAAGACTTGCTATTGAACCCATAATCATAAAAGCAAAATATTTTAAAATTTTTTTAAATAAACTTATTTTATATCCCGTGACTGATCTTATCCTATGTATTGTAAAACCATTCCAAAGTTCAACTTGATACCATTTATTTTCATATCCTTCATATATTTCACCTACGGGATATGTGGGAACCATCGTAAGAACATCCACTTCATAACCTCTATTTTTCCAATCAAGTGCTACTTCATTTATTTTAAATTCTTCTGGATAAAACAATTCACTTACTATTAATATTTTTTTTGACATATCTATTTTCTAAAAAATTTATTTTTGTAGCAGTTGTCATTCATCACATGATAATACACATCTTCTACAAGTTTTTTCCAAGATGGAGAAACATATCCTGTAGCTTTTTTAAATCTATCACTATTCATACTTCTATCTAATACAAAATCATCAAAAGCTTTTATATTGATATCTTTTTTATATACTTCTTTTACAATATGGAGTAAATCATACTTTGATATTGGATCACTTGATACATGATAAAGACCACTTAAGTTTTTATTAGGTATAACATAATTTGAAATAATATTAACCATTTCAATAGTAGGAAACCCACTATAAATGGCTTTTGTAAAACCTTTTATCTCATTTTCTTGCGACATAAACCAGTCTATTAAACTATAATTTGTTCTTAATTCATGTCCTATAATAGAAGTTCTTAAAGTTACACAATGTGGATAATGCACCTCACCTAAAAACTTAGTTTTTCCATATAAGTCTTCTGCACTTGATAAATCACTCTCAATATAATTTCCTTTTTTACCATCAAAAACACAATCTGTACTAATATGTATAAGTCTTGCTTTTGCAGTTTTTGTAACCAAAGATAGTCTATGTGGAAGTTGTGCATTAACAGTAATTGCTGTTAAAGGATCTCTTGAAATAGGAAGTTGTTTAATAATACCTATACAATTTATAATAATAGTAGGCTCAACACTAGCTATTGCCCTAATCACTGTTTCAAAATTATCTGCATCTACTCCATTTCTTATTTTACTTAATTCTTCTTCCGTAAAATATCCTATCAATCGACTTTTATCTCTTGTTGTTCCAAAAACTTCAAAGCCATCATATTTTCTCATCTCTTTAAACAAAGTATGCCCTAACATTCCTGTTACGCCCAAAATAAGTACTCTTTCTTTTTGCATATTGTTTCCTTAGTATTTTTTCCAAACAGTTCTATTTATATAATCAATATAACTTATAATAATTCTTACAACTTTTTTTGATACATTTGAAGTATCATAATCTTTGACTAAATCCATAGGTTTATCTAGACTTTGCTCGGTGACTATATCTATAGAATTTATTATATCATTACTCTTTAAACCTGACATGATTAAGGTTCCTTCATCCATACCTTCTGGTCTTTCATGGGCTTGTCTTATAGTTATGGCAGGAAATCCAAGGATTGAAGACTCTTCTGTAATAGTTCCACTATCACTTATAGCACAATAAGAACTTTGTTGTAATGCAATATAATCAAAAAATCCAAGTGGTTTCATAAACTCTATTAATGGATTAAAATCCTTTTTATCTAAAAGTTCTAATTTCTTTCTAGTTCGCGGATGTGTTGATACTATCACTCTTTTTTTATATTTTTCTGCTATTTTATTTAAAGAATCTAAAAGATCATTGAAATTTTGTTCACTATCAATATTCTCCTCTCTATGAGCACTTACTATAAAAAACTCTTTTGGTTTTAGATTTAAATTCTCTAAAACTTTTGAATTTTTAATATCATCTTTGTGATATTCTAAAACCTCAAGCATAGAAGAACCAGTTTTTATAACTGTTTCTGCTTTTATACCTTCAGAGATTAAATACCTTCTAGCATGTTCTGTTAGAACCATATTTATATCACTTAATTGATCAACTATTTTTCTATTGATCTCTTCTGGGACTCTTTGATCAAAACATCTATTACCAGCTTCCATATGAAAAATTGGTATTTTTCTTCTTTTTGCAGAGATTACAGATAAACAACTATTTGTATCTCCATAAAGCAATACAGCATCTGGCTTAAGCTCTTCAAATAGCTTATCAGAACTACTTATTACATTTGCAATAGTAAGTGCTGCATTATCTCCTGCTGCATTTAAAAAATAATCTGGTTTTTTTATCCCCATTTCACTAAAAAAAACTTCATTTAATTCATAATCATAATTTTGTCCTGTATGCACTAAAATATGATTTGTGTATTTTTCTAGTTCTGCGATAACACGGCTTAGTTTGATAATCTCTGGCCTTGTACCAACTATTGTCATTACTGTTTTCATTATTTAACTCCAAACTCTTTTAAATCGGCTTGTATCTCTCGTAAATCTATAAGAAGTGATTTTAACTCTTCTTCATTTAATCTATGAGTATTATGAGAATGATATTCACCTGCTTGAGTTATAACTTTTTCTCCATCTTCAAAATATTTATTATAGTTTAAATCTCTTGTATCAGCTGGTATTCTATAATACCCTTTTAAATCAACAGCTTTTACCATTTCTTCTTTTGTAAGTAGTGTTTCATAAAGTTTTTCCCCATGTCTTGTACCTATAATTTTAACTTCATGAGATGGTCTATCTAACATATTTTTTAATGTATTTGCTAAAAGTTCTATTGTAGCTGCTGGTGATTTTTGCACAAAAATATCTCCATTTACTCCATTTTGAAAAGCAAATATTACAAGTTCAACAGCCTCATCTAAGCTCATCATAAATCTCGTCATTTGTGGATCTGTGATTGTAATAGTTTTATTAGTTCTTATTTGATCTATAAAAAGTGGTATTACTGAACCACGACTTGCCATAACATTACCATATCTTGTACAACAAATCGTTGTTTTACTATCATCAAGATTTCTACTTTTTGCAACAGCCACTCTTTCCATCATAGCTTTACTTATACCCATAGCGTTTATAGGATAAACAGCCTTATCTGTACTTAAAACTATCACTTTTTTTACACCAAATTCTATAGCTACATTGAGTACATTTTCAGTACCTATCACATTGGTTTGTACTGCTTGCATAGGATAAAACTCACAAGAAGGGACTTGTTTAAGAGCAGCTGCATGGAAAATATAATCAACACCCCTTACAGCATCTTTTACAGAGTTTACATCTCTTACATCACCTAGATAAAACTTTAGTTTATCATTGTTGTATAACTTTCTCATATCATCTTGTTTTTTTTCATCTCTACTAAAGATTCGAATCTCTTTTATATCAGTATCTAAAAATCTTCTTAAAACAGCATTACCAAATGAGCCTGTACCACCTGTGATTAACAATACTTTGTTTTTAAACATCTTATTTTCCCTTCACTAAGAATTCAATTAAATTTTCAATTTTATTTTCAATTTTTGATTTACTTTTTTGAGTATTACCAGCTAAATATTGTTTTATAACTGATGCTATACTATTTACATCTAAAGGATCAAAAACTAAACTTGGTTGTATAGATTGATATACATATTCTAAATCAGATGCGATAACATCTAAATTCATATCAATAGCCTCTACAAGTGCTAAGCCAAAAGTTTCTTCTGTTGAAGGAAAAATCAAAGATCTACTCTTGGCATAAAGTTTACATACTTCTTCTTTTGATAGCTTTCCTAAGTTTGTTATTTTTACTACATCTAGCCTGTTTATCTCTTCTATTTTTGATATTAACTCACTATGTCCATCTTCTATAGTTAAAGCCAAGGAAAACTCAATATTCTCTTTTAAAAGTATTTCACAAGCTTCTATTAGTCTTTGATGGTTTTTATGTGGATATGCTAAAGATACATAACAAAAGTCATATATTTTTTCATATTTGTTAATCAAATCTTTATCACATGTTCTAAAAAATGGATATAGTTTTACTTTTTTATATATATATTTTTCTATAAATTTAGATTTTATATCTTCATTTTGACAAGCAACTATATCAACATTTTTAATATAAAACCTAACATAAATTTGTTGTAAAGTATATTTTATAGCAAACTTTAAAGATGTTTTTATAAGTTTTGTAAAAGGCATTATAAGATACTGATTATGAAAATACACCATAGAGTTTTCAGACTTTACCAACGGTGGTAGATTTCCAAAATATATGGAGTTGTCTATTTTTTTTGAAAACAACTTTATCTTCTGCAAAGAACCTCTCATATGTATTACCTCTACATTTTTACCTGTTTGTAATATTTGTATGGAACTATCTACATAAACTCTAAATTTTATTTGTGGCCACTTTTTTTTGATATATTCTACCAAATACAATAGCAGTTCTAGACCACCACCAATTTTGATATTTACAGCTATTATATTAATGCCACCTTTTATAGGTATAGAATCTTCCAAATGTTACCTCATTTTTATTTGATTATATCTAAATATACTGATATTTTAAGATTTACTCAGTTGGTTTTATACTACTTTTATTTTATATTTTTTACTTGTTAACCTATATATAAATCAATTCCATCTTTAATTAACATCAATTTTTATAATATTTTCATAAAGTTTAATATACCT
>JAAYJJ010000125.1 GCA_012522985.1 Aliarcobacter butzleri | reverse complement strand
TTAGATGAATTTAAATGAAAAGTTAAAAAACTATTTGACACATGAAGAAAATGATTTTTTAAAAGTCGAAAATAGCTACAATAAAAAAACTAGTTACTTGGTTGGATTTGAATTTGCAAGTGGCTCATCTATATAACTATATCCTTACTCCATCTATTGATCATCAAATCTCAAAAGATTTACTCTATAAAGGTAAAGTAAAACTTATTAAAAAAGATTTTAAACAAAGTGAATATAACTTTAGAGACTCTTTTTATTTTGAGTTTTCAAATGCCTTGTCTTTGATGACTAAACATATGGGTTTAAATACATTTACTCTAAGCTTAGGTAAAGATGACAAGGATAAAGGAAGCCATCATAATGTGGATTATGAATTTGTAAGCTTAAGATATGATAACCTATATCCTCTTACAAACCAAACACTACTTTCAACAGGCTTGGAAATATATAGTGACAAATATCAAAAAGAAGAGGCTATTTTGTACCAAAACAAAAAAAGTAATGATAAATTTATATTTGATTTAGGACTTATTCACTCTATCAACAAAAACCTATCTCTTGGAGCAAATTTTAAATATATAAACAACGACTCAAATCAAAATGTATATAAATATGATAAATATGTTGTTAAAACAAATGTTTATTATACATTTTAGGAAGTGACGTTTTAACGTCACCGTGTGGGGTGCATACCACTAGGAGGTGAGGTTTTAACCTCACTTGGTGAGACTGAAGTCTCACTTCCAAGTGGTGTGGCACTCACCACTCACCACTCACCACTCACCAATCACCACTCACCACTCACCACTCACCACTCACCACTCACTACTTACTTATATGCTCAAAAACTCCATCAAAATCTTGTGGAGGATGTTCTATATAGATTTCACATCTTTCTTGATATATTTTATAGATATTTCCAGCTATTTTATCTGGACTAGCTTCTAGGGTATTAAATATCTCCAAAGCCTCTTTAAAATTCATATTTCTATATAGATTTAAAGCTTTTTCATATAGTTTTAGTTCATCAATATACTCTTGTGATACTTGATATCCTAGCACTTGCCAGATCTCAACAGGGAGTTTTTTGCCCTTTACTCTTACAAGATCTAAAAACCTAAAAACATACTCATCTTTTAGCTTTTCTTTTGTAAAGTTTGTTATATTTAGTTTTGTTCCATAAAACTTACAAAGAGACTCTACTCTAGAGCCTAGGTTGATAGTATCACCTATAACAGTATAATCACTTCTTATTTTACTACCCATTTCTCCAACTATAACATCACCAGAGTTTAGTCCAATACCTATATCAATAGTAGGAAGATTCTCACTACTTAGCTCTTTATTTAGCTCTTTTAGGGCTTCAAACTGCTCTAAACTAGCCTTTAGGGCCAAATCTGCGTGATTTGGAGTATCAAGTGGTGCATTCCAATAAGCCATAATAGCATCACCTATGTATTTGTCTATTGTACCATCATATTTTATTACTATTTCACTCATAGGCTCCATATAACGGTTTAGAAACCCTATTAACTCTTTTGGTTTTAGCTTTTCACTCAAAGAGGTAAATCCTCTAATATCACTAAAAAATATAGTTACTTCCTTGCTATGAACAGAAAACTTATCACTATCTATGTTTTTTAAAATATCATCCATAACTGTTTTGGATACTTTAGATGCAAACTTTTTCTTAATAGCTCTTTCTTGTTGGATATTATAAAAATAATCCATAGCCATAGTAGTAATAGAAGCTATCACAATAGCAAATAGTGGAAAGATTATATTTAAAATCATACCATAATCAAAGAGTAATTTATAGTTTATGAGCAAATAAGCAAAGATATAAACAATAAAAACCAAAGGCTTTAATAAAAAGCTTACAAAGGTTGTAAAAAATACCACCATAAAGGTAAGCAAGATTATCAAAAGTAGATTGGCTCCATCAGCCCATGAGGGCTTTTGTATAAAATCTCCTTCAAAAATATTATCTATAATATTTGCATGTACTTCTACCCCTGGGAAAATATTGTCATATGGTGTAGCTCTTAGATCAAAAAGCCCAACAGCACTAGTACCAAAAAGTACTATTTTATCTTCTAGCTCTTCATATGGTATAAGATTATTATATATATCAACTGCACTATAATACTTAAAGCTATTTTGAGCTCCTCTATAGTTGATAAACATCCTAGCATACATATCAGTTGGTATTATGATATCATCTAAAACAATATTGCTAACACCATTTTCATCATAATTAACCACTACTTTTTTGCTATCATTTAGTATCCTTACCATCTCTAAAGATAGTGATGGATATAAAATATCATCATAATCTATAAGCAAAGGAACGCTTCTAATAATCCCTGACTCATCTGGGACTATGTTGAAAAAACCACTAGAATATGCACTTTTTTGATATAAAGGGATATTTAATGTAGTTCCATATGCTTGTGGAAGATAGGAGTTTTCATCACTTTTACCACTTTCTATAAAAATAGCTGGTATAGAAGGGGCATCTTTTTCTATAAAATCTTTTGATGATAGCTCAAATGAATAGCCCAAAATAAGCGGGGAGTTTTCTATAGTACTAGCAAAAATCTCATCATAATCTGGTACATTTTGAGATAGATTATACTCTTTTAGTATTTTACTTGGAGATGTTCTATCCTCTTCTGCAAAAACCATATCCATACCTATAATAGCTACATCATTGTTATTTAAATTGTTTATAATATCAGCTATTTTATCCCTACTCCAAGGCCATTGCCCTAGGGATTTGATAGATTTTTCATCTATATCTACTATGATTACATCACTTTGTTTTTTAATCTCACCTCTTAATATAAAAAATGAATCTCTTATTTGACTATCTATAGAATCTATTAGTTTTGGGAAAAATATATATACAAAAGAGAGTGATATAGAAATTATTGAGGCTAAAATAAAATATTTTAAAAACTTCTTAATAAATCTTTTAAACATCAAGTTGCTCTTTTAGAAGTTGGGTTTGTGCATACTCTTTTAAAGCATCACTTTGTTTAAAAAACTCTAGCAAGTCTTTATCTATCTCTCCATCTTTTGCCATAAAATCCAAAATTCTAAAGACTTCTGAAAGCTTTTTAACTCCTTTGTAAGGTCTATCATTTGATGTAAGTGCCTCAAAAATATCTGCTAAAATCAAAATCCTATCTTCTAAAACTAAATCTTTTGCTTCTAGCCCTCGAGGATAACCCTTGCCATTTAGTTTTTCGTGATGATTTACTGCTATATGCATAACATTTGAGTATTTTTTTGGAAATGGTAGGTTTGATAACATCTCATAAGATAAAGTTGCGTGGTTATTCATAATAGCCTTTTCTTCATCTGTTAAAGTTCCTCTTTTTATCAAAAGATTACGAAGTTCATCACAAGTAATCAATGATTTTGTGCTATCTTTTTCTTTATATTGATATAAGAGTAGATTTTCTATTCTTTTTGCATCTTCATCTCTTAAAAACTCTCCACCTTTGTTTGAACGCTCTATAAACTCTAGCTCATCTTCAATAAGTTCTATTTGCTTTTCAAACTCCTCTTGGCTTATATCTCCTTTTAAAAACTCTACTTCTAAATCTCTTTTGATTATCTCAACTCTTAGTCGTATAAGCTCTATTCTATCGAAGATTTTTTCTAGTTTTGTAGCCTTATCTACTATAAACTCTGGCATTGAAATCTTACCCACATCATGAAGTTTTGCAGCTAATTCTATCTCTTTAAAGTCATTTTCACTATACTCTATCTCTTTATAGATACCTTGATCTTTATCTATAGCTTGTGCTATTAAGGGTGCTAGAATCGCCATTTTAGTAATATGAGTTGAAGTATGGCTTGATTTTGCATCAATAGCCCCCGCAATAGTAGTAACAAAGGCTTCCAAAAAGCCCTCTAGCCCTAAAATAAGCTGAGTATTTGTCAAAGCCATAGCAGCTTGATATGATAAAGATGTTATTATTTTTTCATCATCTTTAGTAAAATAATTATCCTTTTGGTTCATATTTTTATTGATTAGTTGAATTACACCTATTACATCATTTTCATGGTTGATTAAAGGTGATACTAGCATTGATTTTGAACGATAGCCTGTACTTTGATCAAACTTTTTAGTTCCTTCAAAGTTATACTCTTTACTATAATAAGCATCTTCTATATTGATAACTCTATTTTCCAAAGCAGATACAGCAGCTACCATAGATTTGTTTTCACTTCCATCTTCTAGATAAAGTGGCAAAGGTTGCCAAGAGATTTTCTCCTCTTTACCGCCTAGATAGGTTTTAAGTGTATCATTTTGAACAACTGTAAAGTTTAGATGTTTTTTATCTTCTGATAGTATATACAACGTACCCGCATCACTTTTGGTAAGATCTCTAATAAGTGTTAAAATCATCTCATATAGTCTATCTTTATCTAGCGTACTTGATAGCTGTAAGTTTATATCCATTACCCTTTCTAATATTTTAGAAGCAGGTATATCTGGTATAATTTTGCTATTTTCAAAACAAACAAGATCCCCATCATTTAAAATCTTTGGTTTAATCTTTAGATCTAAGCTTTGTAACTCCTCTTGAAGCTCTTTGAAATAGCTTTGCTTTATATGGTATATAAAAACATTTAAAGCATCATTGTTTAGCTTTTTTAAGATCTGATATAAACTATTTGGTGTTAAATGATGACTGATTTGTGCTATATTATCAAGCCTATTTGGGAAAGAACACTCTATAAATAGATTTTTAATCTTTTTATTTTGATTTAAGATATTGATTAACTCTTCATTATAACTTGTATCACCACTTATTAGATATGCATCACGATCTTCTTTGTAGATAATAAACCCACATGCTCCATCTATATGAAGTGCTGGGATAGCTTCTATATAATACTCATCAATATTGATAGTTTCATATAGATTTATCTCTTTATATTCCAAAACTTTTTGGGAAGAATTTAAAAGATTTATTTGTGTAAAATCAGGCCAAATACCGTTATTAAACAGATATTGTTTTAGATTTTCTATGCTTTGTTTTGAGGCATATATAGTAAGTGGTTTTTCTCTTTTTTCAAAAAAACTATCAAGTAAATAAGGGATATCAGCTATATGATCTAGATGTGTATGAGTTAGAAATATATGATCTATTTTTAGAGCATCTTCACCCAAACTAGCAATAATATTGCCACCATCTATAGTGATATTTCGTGATACCAAAAACGAAGTTGTACCTCTTTCTTGAGTCTTTGTGCCACCACTTCCCAATACTTTAACAAAATACATAATCAATCCTAACATTAGTATATATAAATAAGATTATACCTATATTGTCATTATAACATAAATTTCATTTTTTAGGAAATATAATTTATCAAGCAAGAATTATTAGATATTAACAAAAGAGAGAACTCTCTTTTGTTATGATATAAACTCTGTTATAGCCTTTTGGATATCCTCTTTTTCTATGATATCTTTATGTAGTATTGGTTTTGTAAAAATCTCATTTACAATAGATGGTATTTTAGCACTATATTTACTACTTATCTCTTTTAATGCACTTAAATCATCATATTTTATTTTATCTTGATTTAGAGCATTTAATACTGTTGGAGAAAACTTAGTCCACTCAGCTGTAGAATAAAC
>JAAYJJ010000124.1 GCA_012522985.1 Aliarcobacter butzleri | reverse complement strand
TGCTGCTATTCTTTTTAGTGATATATTGGTTGTGCCAAATGAGATGGGTATGAAACTTGATTTTATCAAAGGTGAAGGTCCTGTTTTTGAAAAACCTATCAAAAATGAGTCTGATGTAGATGCCCTACTTGACGGTGAAGAAGCTGCTGATAAACTAACATATGTATATGAAACTATCAAAATATTAAGAAAAGAGCTTGATGCTAGAGGTGATGAAAAGGCTTTGATAGGCTTTACTGGTGCTCCTTGGACATTGGCAACTTATATGATAGAAGGACAAGGTACAAAAACATACAATATCTGCAAAAAGATGATGTATTCAAACCCAGAACTACTACACAAAATCCTAAGAAAAGTAACTAATGTAGTAAAACTATATATGGAAAAACAGATCCAAAGTGGAATAGATGTAGTACAAATCTTTGATTCATGGGCTGCGGCTATTGAGCCAAATATGTATGATGAGTTTAGTTGGAAATATATGGTAGAAATAGCTGAGTACTTAAAAGAAAAGTACCCTCATATACCTGTTATTATGTTTCCAAAAGGGATAGCATCCTTTATAGAACAAGGTTTAGTATATGGTAACTTTGATGTATTTGGAGTTGATTGGGCTACACCTATGTCACTAGCAAAAGAAAAACTTGGGAGTAGATATGTATTACAAGGTAATATGGAACCATGTAGACTCTACTCAAAAGAGGCAATTACAGCAAGTGTAGAAGAGATCCAATCTATTATGCAAGGTGAAGGACATATTTTTAACCTAGGACATGGTATTTTACCAGATGTTCCTGTAGAACATGCAAAACACTTTATACAAGAGTGTCATAGGGTGAGTCAGAAGTAGTTATTAGTGAGTAGTTATTGGTGATTAGTATTGAGTACGAATATTTAAAACACCAACCCTTTGATAAATATTTGGTGAGGTTAAAAGCCTCACTTCCATATATGTAAAGCTTTGCATTTTTAGAAAATTATGACGAAAGAGCCTAAAAAACCAACCCGCTTTACGAGCTTTTTTGATTACTTTTTTCGCGGGTGAAAAAGGTGATTAAGATTAAAATAAATAAGTAAAATTTAGTTAAAAACTAAAAGATTCTCCCAAATAATGCTCTCTTACAGAGCTATCAGCTTTGATCTCATCACTATTTCCACTAGCCAAAACAGCCCCATTTTTCATAACATAAGCTCTATCACAAATAGCTAAAGTCTCTCTAACATTATGATCTGTTATAAGTACTCCAATACCAAGCTTTTTAAGCTCAGCAATAATCTCTTGAATATCTTTTACCGCTATAGGATCTACTCCAGCAAAGGGTTCATCAAGAAGTAAAAATTTTGGTTTAGAGATCAAGGCTCTTGCTATCTCTGCTCTTCGTCTTTCTCCACCACTTAAACTAACACCTTTTCTTTGTCTAATAGGCTCTATATTAAAAATACTAAGCATCTCTTCAACTCTTTTGTTTTGAAGCTCTTTATCTTTATATATTATCTCTGCGGCTAATAAAAGATTGTCTTCTATTGATAGCTCTTTAAATATAGATGACTCTTGAGGAAGATAGCCTATTCCTTTGAGAGCTCTTTTGTGTAGTGGTAAAGATGTAATATCTTCACCATTAAAATAGACATTACCACTACTTGGCTCAACAAGTCCACAAATAGTATAAAATGTAGTTGTTTTTCCTGCACCATTTGGTCCTAAAAGCCCTACTACTTCACCACTTTTTATATATAGATTGATACCATGTAGTATCTTTGTTTTTTTGATTTGTTTGGTTATATCTTTGATTTCTAAACTATGAATTTTATTCATTTATTAAATACTCTCTTTTATTTTCCAATTTATTAATAGTAACTATTAAAAGTCTAAATCCATATGAATATAAAATATCTTCTAGTTTTTCATCACCCCACTCTACAAAATGGATACCTTGCTTTTCAAACTCTTCTAAAAGTCCTAAAGATATAAATTCATTTAAACTTTTATTATAAACATCATAATGATATATATTATCTCCATAAAGGCTTTGAATAGAAAATGTAGGTGAAGTTACAGACTCTTTTATATCTAAACTATTTACAAACTCTTTTACTAAAGTAGTTTTTCCACTTGCTAAATCACCTCTTAAGAGTATTACATAATCTTTATTTGATATTTGTTCTTTTAGATAGCTAACTACTTTTTGTATATCATTTAAGCCTACAACAAAACTATAATTCACACTACAAGCCTTGTGAAACTTCAATAATCTGCTCTAGTTTCTCTTTTGCTTTGCCACTTTCAATAGCTTCTTTTGCTATTTTGATACCATCATGCATATTATCTACCATACCATCTACTAATAAGGCCGCAGCAGTGTTAAGAAGTACTATATCAAGCTTTGCACCTTTTATAGTACCTTCTAGTATTCCTCTAGTAATAGCTGCATTTTCTTTGGCACTTCCACCTTTGATATCATCAAAAGGATATATTTCAAATCCATAATCTCTTGGATCTATAATCAAATCCTCAATAACACCATCTATCAAAGTAGTAGCATATGTAACATCACTTATACTTATCTCATCAAGCCCATCAGCACTACTTACTACCATAACCCTTTTTGCTCCCAAAAGCTTCAAAGCTTCCACCATTTTATGTATATACTCTTTATCAAATACACCAATAAGCTGTTTTACTGCACCAGCTGGGTTGGTCAAAGGTCCTAAGATATTTAATATTGTCCTATGTGGAATAGACTTTCTAATAGGCATAATCCTAGCCATTGCTGGATGGTGATTAACTGCAAACATAAAAATAAATCCTGTTTCTGTTAGCATCTGTACTTGCTTACTAAAATCTACATTTAGATTTACTCCCAAAGCTTCAAGCATATCAGCACTTCCACTATTACTAGTTACACTTCTATTTCCATGTTTTGCTACATAACATCCACAAGCAGCTAGTAGTAAAGAGACTGTACTTGATACATTGAAACTACTACTTTTATCTCCACCTGTTCCGCAGTTATCAACAAGTTTTAACTCAAACTCATATGGTATTGGTAAAAGTACAGAATGCTCCCTCATAGCACTTGCAGCTCCTGCAATATCCTCTGCATCTTCCCCTTTTTCATATAGACTTATTAGATACTCTCTTATTTCATCATCGCTTAAGAGTCCATCAAATATATCATCAAATTTTAACTTTGTTTTATTAAACATTATTCCTTCCTATTTGTACTAATTTAACTTTTTTATATATTCGTCTTGTTTACTTTTTGGTGTAGATTTGGTAGTTGGTATAGATAAAACTTGATATTTTTCTGTTTTTTCTAGATATCTTATCTCTATAATATCACCAACTTTTACCTCTTTTGATTTTTTGACTACTTTATCATTGATATAGACAACATCATGTTCTAGCATATCTTCACCAATAGCTCTTCTTTTTACAATATTGACTGTATTTAAAAACTTATCTATTCTCATTTTTTTCTTTCATCTTTAATCTAATCTAGATTATAGCTTTTTTTAGATAAAATATCACTATAAATTAAGCAAATGGAGTTTTTATGAGTAAAAAAGAAATAAAAAAAGTAGTTTTAGCATATAGTGGTGGGCTAGATACTTCTATTATTTTAAAATGGCTACAAGAAGAGTATGAAGCAGAGGTGATAACTTTTACAGCAGATCTAGGACAAGGTGAAGAGGTAGAACCAGCAAGAACTAAGGCTCTTTCTTGTGGTATAAAGCCAGAAAACGTATATATTTTAGATATTAAAGAAGAGTTTGTTAAAGATTATGTTTTCCCTATGTTTAGAGCAAATGCCATCTACGAAGGAGAGTATCTTCTAGGTACAAGTATAGCTAGACCATTGATAGCAAAAAAACTAGTTGAAATCGCAAATGAAAAAGGTGCTGAGGCTGTAAGTCATGGTGCAACAGGTAAAGGAAATGATCAAGTTAGATTTGAACTAGGTGCTTTAGCTCTAAATCCAAAACTAAAAGTAATAGCACCTTGGAGAGAGTGGGAGCTTAACTCTAGAGAAAGTTTACTTGAATATGCTAAAAAACATGGTATAGAGATTTCTCAAAAACATGTTGATGAAAATGGAAACCCAAAAATAAGCCCATACTCTATGGATGCAAACTTACTTCATATCTCATATGAAGGACTACATTTAGAAGATCCAAATGCTGAACCTGAAGAGTCTATGTGGTTATGGACCTCAAGCCCAGAAAAAGCTCCAAATGAGGCTGAATATATAGAACTAGAGTACAAAAATGGAGATCCTATAGCACTAAATGGCAAAGAACTAAGCCCAGCAAACTTATTAGCAAAACTAAATGAACTAGGTAATAAACATGGTATTGGTAGAGTTGATATAGTTGAAAATAGATATGTTGGTATGAAAGCACGAGGATGTTATGAAACACCAGGTGGAACTATTATGCTAAAAGCTCATAGAGCAATAGAATCTATCACACTAGATAGAGAGGCTGCTCACCTAAAAGATGAACTTATGCCACGATATGCAAAGCTTATCTATCAAGGATATTGGTTTAGCCCAGAGCGAGAGATGCTTCAAGCTGCTATAGATCAAACTCAAACAAATGTAGAAGGAACTGTAAGAATTAAACTTTACAAAGGTAATGTTACAGTTGTAGGTAGAAGCTCTAAAAAATCACTATACAATGAAGCTTATTCTACATTTGAAGCTGATGAAGTATATAACCAAAAAGATGCTGAAGGGTTTATAAGATTAAATGCTTTAAGACTTATGATAGCAGGACAACTTAGAAAATAAGTTTTTTTGTAGGTAGAGTTTAAAACTTTACCTACAATAATCTCTATATACTATACAAACTGAGCTAAGATAAGATCTCCGCTTTTTTGTCCTATGCTTTTAGCTACTACATCACATTTAACTTTAAATAAAAAGAAGATTCTATCATCTTTAAGTTGTTCTAAACACTCATAATTACCCATACCTTTTGCTATAATAAGTGGAACTCTATAAAAAAACTCTTTAAAATCACTACTAGCACGGCTTAGATCAAGCCCAGGGGTATCAACACCACTATCAAGTATAGTAGCAAAACGATCTATACCTATCTGATATGCCTCTTTTGTAGTAATATCATTGATAATAGGCCTACCTCTTGTGGCATAATAGTAGTTTTTATTTGGATAGAGTTTATTTAAAACTTCCAATAAAACCTTATCAAAAACATTCTCACCGCTATTATCTGCTAATATCAAGATATCATCATATTTTTCTATATTTGATTTTAGATCTTTATATCTATCTATAGCAAAATTGGTTTTAAAAACACTATTTATCTCATCCTCTATAGAGTACTGCTCTTTTGCTCCAAAATCTATAACATTACCTGCAACACTAGCTTTGATAGCACTAAAGAGCTTATCTTCACTTCTTTCTAGCTCACTATATACTATAGGCAAAAGTTCTATGGCTTTTTGAATACTTTGTTGTTTGATCTCATATAAAGGATCTTCTAAACCTAGCTCTTTTGATAGATATGCATATGGATCTTTTGCAACAAAAGGTGGAGTATGATCATAGCTAAAGTCAAGTGATTGATTTTTGACTTCATTCATTATCTTATCATATCTAAGATCATTGATATCTAAAACCCTCAAAGCCTTATCAATTTGCCCAACTATACACTCTACACACTCTTTTTGAATATTCATTTATGCTCCAAATAACTCTTTTACTCTTTTAATTTCATCAGATGATCCAAAATAAAATGGTGATTTATGATGAACATTTAGTGATTCTATATCTAAAATCCTATATTTACCATCTATTGCCTCACCACCAGCTAGTTCTACAATAAAGCTTATAGGATAGCACTCAAATATAAGCTCCATAGTACCATTTGGATTGTTTTTGGTTGCTGGGTTTGAATAAATACCCCCTCTTTTAAAAAGGATTTGATGGGTATCAAGAGTTAAAGAATCACTATATCTAAGTCTATATCCATTATCAAAAAAGCTTTGTATTAGATTTTTGTGTTCATTTGTCCAAGCTGAGATATCTCCACCTGTTGAGTTGATATTACCTTTTTGATTTAGTTTAAAAGACTCTTTTTGCATAAATCTTCCACACTCATGTGAAAAAAACTTAACTCCATCACTTTTACTTGCATATACCATCTGAAATGTTGGTCCATATGTAATATATGCACTTATTACTATGTTTTTAGGAGAGATTTCACCCTCATATACACAAAAAATAGTTCCCAAAGAGTAATCCACATCAAGTAGCTCAACATTATCTATACTTACATATGAGACTACATATTTTCCTTGTGGATGGATAGTACACATCTGTTTTTTATCTTGACTTAAAGCCCCTTTTATACTTGGTACATGTTCAAACTCTTTTTCTATAATATTCATACATCTATCATAGATCTTTTCTTGTACCTTTTTATTACCTATAGTCACATCAAAAAACTCATCACTAACACCTTTGAAAATATCCTTTTCAATCTGTTCAGCTATATTTGAAATAGCATTGAAAATCTCTATCATATAAACTCCCTATTCTATTAAATCTAATAATTCTTGTTTTATTTGATATGTTGATGAATTAACATATGAAACACTAACAAAATCAAATTTACCCTCTTTATATACTACTACACTATCATTTGATGGACTACTAAGTACTCTATCTACTGCATGTTTTGTAAACTCAAATGCCATTAATCTATCAAAAACACTAGGACTCCCACCTCTTTGGATATGCCCTAGGATAGTTACTCTAGTATCTATGCCTATATCATTTTTAAGCCAATTGACTATCTCGGTAGTTCTTCTAGCTCCTTCACTTATTATAGCAATAATATATTTTCTTCCATTTTGCATCTCATATAGTAATTTTTTCTTTTTGGCTTCTAAATCAATAGGTTTTTCACTTATTACACATAGCTCAGCTCCACTTACTAGTGATGTTATTAGAGCCAAATATCCACAATGTCTTCCCATAGTCTCTACCACAAAAGCTCTTCTTGAACTACTTGCTGTATCTCTTAGACTATCAGTAGCATTTGAGATTACATTGAGTGCTGTATCAACACCCAAACAATAATCAGTTCCAAAAATATCATTATCTATGGTAGATGGAATACCGCAAAATTTAATATCACTAAACTCTTTGCAAAAAATATCCAAAGCTCTAAAACTACCATCACCACCTAAAATAACTATTTTATCAATACCTTTATTTTTTAGATTTTGATAGGCTTTTTCTCTATACTCTTTTTCAAAAAACCTTTTAGATCTTGATGTTTGTAATATAGTTCCACCTCTATGAACAATACCAGATACATCACGATAGCTTGACTTTTGGATTTTATCATCTACAAGTCCTTCTAAACCCTCAAAGTTTATATATGGCACTAGTTCTAAAGAGATAGAATAATCAACAGACTTTTTTTTTGCTGGATTCATACCAGCACAATCACCGCCTGAACTTATTATCGCAATTTTTGACATTTTGTACCTTAAAATAGCTAAATATATAAGTATTATAGCTAACTTTTGCTAAACTAAAGCAAAACTTCTTATATCTTACTATAAAACACTTTACAGTTCCTATTAATAGATTAAACTAATAAATCAATAAAAAATATAAGCTAATTTTAAACTAAATTTGATATAAATACATATATAAAAAGATTTAAGGTAGAGATAACTGATGAGAATATCGTCAATCGGACTAACACAAAAAATGATCAATGACTTATACAGAAAAAGTGACTATATTATAGATGAGTGTATTGACTTAGAAGATTCATATAATTATATGATATCTAGGGATTATGATATGTTTTTAATCCACTATGATGAGACATTGGATCTTGATGAATATGAAAGATATGTAGCTAAAATGTCTAAAAAACTAAGAATCCCTTTTGTGATACTATCAAAAGATAGATCAAAAGAGGCTGAGATTAGGTTTTTAAAGTGTGGTGCAGATGATTTTATAAAAAAACCATTTGATATGGATATAATATTACTTAGATTAAAAACAAGACTAAAACAGCCAATAGATGATACTATAAGTATAGGTGCTTTTTCTATAGATAAGTTTACACAAAAAGTAAAATATGGTAATAAAGAGTTAGATATAAAAGGTAAACCTTTTAGTATTTTATCATATCTAGCACTTAACCAAAATAGGGTTATTTCAAAAGATAGTATATTAAATGCTATATGGGAAGAGCCTGAGTATGTATCTCCAAATGTAGTAGAGGTATCTATCAATAATATAAGAGATAAGCTAGATAAAAAAGTTGGTAAAAACTTTATTGAGACTATTAGAAGAAGGGGTTATAAGTTTTGTTACAATAGCCATGATATAGCATAATCTTTATTTGCTATATTTAATTCTTTTTTATTAATAAATTTTTGGTACAATATCCAAAATTTATTAGGACTCTATATTGAAATATCTAAATATTAAACAACTTTCAAATAAACTAAGCGGTAGTGTTAGTATAGGTGGAGCCAAAAATGCGGCTTTACCTCTACTAGCGTGTACAATCTTAGGCAAAAATGAGATTACCATCTCAAATCTACCAATGGTTGCAGATATCAAAACTCTTTTAAAGCTTCTTCAAATGCTTGGAGCTACCTATACTCTATCACAAAATAGTGTAAAAATCAATCCTTTACCAATAGATAAAACTGTAGCTACATATGATATAGTAAAAACAATGAGGGCTTCTATTTTGGTTCTTGGTCCACTTCTTGCTAGATTTGGGCATTGTGAAGTATCATTACCCGGTGGATGTGCTATAGGACAAAGACCTGTAGATCTTCACCTAAAAGCACTTGAACTTATGGGTGCAAAAATAGAGATAAAAGCTGGATATATCCATGCTACTACAGATGGACCACTAAAAGGTGCTAAAATAGTATTTGATAAAGTTACTGTAACTGGTACAGAAAATATAGTTATGGCCGCTAGTTTGGCTGATGGTGAAACTACTATTATTAATGCAGCAAAAGAGCCTGAAGTAATCCAACTATGTGAGGTTTTAGAACAAAGTGGAGTTAAAATTAAAGGTATAGGTACAGATAAACTAGTAATAACAGGAAGAAATAAAAAGTTATTGGATATAAAAGACTTTGATATTATACCAGATAGAATAGAAGCTGGAACATATCTATGTGCTGGAGCTATAACAAACTCCCAAATAACTATAAAAGATGTTATGCCAAAACATCTTGAAGCTATTATTTATAAACTTGAAGAGATGGGCTTTACTATCAATAAAACAAAATCAACAGTTACTATATTGCCTACTGATAAAATCAAACCTGTAAATATCATAACCACAGAATACCCAGGGTTTCCTACAGATATGCAAGCACAATTTATGGCACTATGTCTTAAGGCTGAAGGAACTAGTATCATAGATGAGAGATTATTTGAAAATAGATTTATGCATGTAAGCGAACTTCTTAGAATGGGTGCTGATATACATCTAAATGGTAGTATAGCTACCATAAATGGTGGTAAAGAACTCAATGGTACTGATGTTATGGCTACAGACTTAAGAGCTAGTTCTGCTTTGGTTTTGGCTGCACTTATAGCAAAAGGTGAAACAAATGTACATAGAATTTACCATCTTGATAGAGGATATGAAGATCTTGAAGGCAAACTAAATGCTCTTGGAGCAAATATAATAAGACTGGATGAAAAATGAAAAATAAGTTTATTGAAGATTTAAATACTCTTTATTCCTACTTGGATAATCAAAAAGAGGAGTATAATTTTTTATTTAGCTATTTAGAAAACAATAAACTAGATAAGCTATCAATTATAGATGAGTTTTATAGCTTTTTGGATTTGAATATCAAACTAGATGATGAGCTAAGATTATCCCTTATAACTAGACTTATATCACTTAGAAGTGACTCTTTGGTACAGGTACTAAAAAAAGAGAGCTATTCAAAAGAAGACATTGAAGAGTTAGAATTAAAAGCATATGAGTTTGTCAAAGAGTTTTGGCATAAAAATCATCAAAAAACTATAGAGTTTATAGAAAACTCCATGTTGTTTACTCCTTTTTATAGAGAGATATTTGCTGGAGTTCATAAGGTAGGTATGGCATTTAGCACTTGGCAACCAAAATGGACTAAACATATAATTTATGGAAT
>JAAYJJ010000123.1 GCA_012522985.1 Aliarcobacter butzleri | reverse complement strand
CTAAGCTAATGGCAAAACTTGCAGTTATTGGAGCAGGAAAATGGGGTGAGGCACTTCATAGTGCTATTTTGGATATTGATCCTAATGCTTTGATAACTTCAAGAACTCCTAGAGATATCAAAAACTTCGTTTGCTTAGATGAGGCACTAATGTGTGAATATCTACTTATTTCTATCTCTACTCAAGAGATAGCTAGATGGCTAGAGCAAAACTATAAGCCAAATAATAAACATAAAATTTTAGTAGCAAGTAAAGGTATAGATGCAAATAGTGGAAAGTTTTTAAATGAAATCTATTCAAATTACATAAGTGAAGATAAAATAGGTTTTATTTCAGGGCCTTCATTTGCAACTGAAGTTTTGGATAAGCTACCAACTGCACTAGTAATAAACTCCAAATCAAAAGAGTTTTATAAAGAGTTTAGTAGGTTTTTCCCACCATATATCAAAACCTACTATAGTGATGACGTAATAGGCTCAGAAATAGCAGGAGCTTATAAAAATGTCTTAGCAATTGCTAGTGGTATATGTGATGGGCTAAAACTTGGCAATAACGCTAGAGCAGCATTAATCTCAAGAGGCTTAGTAGAGATGTATAGATTTGGTAAGTTTTTTGGAGCCGATGAAGAGACATTTTTAGGGCTTAGTGGAGCAGGGGATCTTTTTTTGAGTGCTAGTAGTACTATGAGTAGAAACTATAGAGTAGGTTTAAGCTTAGCTAAAGGAAATGATATCAAAACTATTATAGATGAGTTAGGAGAGGTGGCTGAGGGCGTAAAAACAGCTGAAGCTATATATAATATCTCAAAACAAAAGGGTATTTATACCCCAATATCCAATGAAGTAAAGTTTGTAATAGATGGAAAAGATCCAAAGCAAAGTCTTAAAGATCTTCTAAATAAGGAGTAAAGATGGTAGAGTTTTTAGAAAAAGCAAAGAGGGCAACTTCAATATTAGCTTCACTTAGTGGAGATGTAAAATCAAAAGTTTTAAGCCAAATGGCTGATGCTTTGATGGATAATTGTGATTTAATAATCTCAAAAAATAACCTTGATATAAGTGCTGCAAAACTAAATAACCTAAGTTTGGCTATGATAGATAGACTCTATCTTGATGGGGACAGGGTACAAGCTATGTGTGATTCTATCAAAGAGATAGCCAAGCTTAGAGATCCTGTTGGAAGGATACTTGATGGCTGGGTAACTCCAAATGGGCTAAATATTCAAAAAGTCTCTATTCCTATAGGGCTTATTGCTATTATTTATGAAAGTAGGCCAAATGTGACAAGTGATACAGCTGCACTGTGCTTTAAAAGTGGAAATGTTTGTGTTTTAAAAGGTGGAAAAGAGGCTGAAAACTCAAATCAAGCTATAGCTAAAGTATTGCAAGATGTATTAAAGAAAAACAACCTTCCAATAGAAGCTATATCTTTAATCCCTGATAGCTCTAGAGAGGGTGTAAAAGAGCTTATAAAACAAGATAAATATGTAGATCTTGTAATCCCACGAGGTGGAGAGGCTCTTATAAGGTTTGTAAATGAAAATGCGACAGTTCCTGTAGTAAAACATGATAAAGGATTATGTCATACCTATATAGATGCAAATGCAAATGCAAATATGGCTATCAATATAGCTATCAATGCCAAATGCCAAAGACCAGGGGTTTGTAATGCTATGGAGACACTTTTGGTACATAAGCAGATAGCTCCTTTTATATTACCAGCACTTTATGAAGCTTTTGTAGAGCAGGGTACTGAACTTTGCGGATGTGAGTGGACAAGAAAAGTTATTCCTGTTGAACTTGCAGATCATAAAGAGTATGATACAGAGTATTTAGCCAATAAACTCTCAATAAAAGTAGTTAAAGATATAGATGAAGCTATAGAGCATATTGCTAAGTATGGAAGTGGCCATAGTGAAGCAATAGTTAGTGAAAATTATAGAAGTGTAGAGCTTTTTTTAAATAGTGTTGATAGTGCTTGTGTCTATGCAAATGCAAGTACAAGGTTTACTGATGGTGGAGAGTTTGGATTTGGTGCTGAAGTGGGTATAAGCACAAACAAACTTCACTCTCGCGGACCTATGGGGATCAATGATCTTACTACATATAAATATAAAGTCTATGGTAATGGACATATAAGATAGTATATGAGAGATAAAAGCAAACAATTTAGCAAAAATATCATTAAAACCAAAGTGATCTCAACCCCACTTGCTGACATGGTAGCAGCAGCTATAAAAGATGGTATTGTAATGTTCTCTTTTTATGAAAAATATCATATTGAAGCATACTTAGAAAAGCTAAAAGATCATTTTGATGCAGAAGTTATTCCATCAGAAGATAGATATTTTGATATTTTAAAGTTGCAAATAGATGAGTATTTTCTAGGTAAAAGAAAAGAGTTTACAATACCACTTAAACTTATAGGAAGCTCTTTTCAAATCTCGGTTTGGAAAGAGTTACTAAATATTCCTTATGGACAAACTATTAGCTATAAAACTCAAGCTACAAATATAGGCAAGGATAAGGCTTATAGAGCTGTAGCAAATGCAAATGGACAAAATATGATTGATATTATAGTTCCTTGCCATAGAGTAATAGGAAGTGATGGAAAGCTTCATGGATATGGTGCAGGAGTTGATAAAAAAGAGTTTTTACTCAATCTAGAAAAACAAAATCTAATAAATTTTTTATAATATTATAAAATATAACTTTATAACAAAAATCTAAAGTAAATAAAAGTAAGTTTTACCTAGACTTATATTAGTCTAGGTAAACTCTAAATAGTCTAATTAAAATTACTATCTAAAGCTGAATTAATTCTTTTTATTACCTCTTCATATCCTAAAATGGCCATAATATCATAAACAGATGGAGCTTGTGTAGATCCTGTTAGAGCTAGTCTAATAGGTTGGAAAAATTGAGGCATTTTTATACCGATTTCTTGCATAAAAGGTTTTGTTATAGCTTCATAATCAAATGCTAATTTTAGATTCTCTTTATGCTCTTGTAACAATACAATATAGCTTTTTAGAGTAGTTTTTATATCTTCATTGATAAATTTTTTTACACCATCTTCATCATATCTTGATGGAGTTTTAATAATAGTTTGTATTGTAGCTTTTAGTTCTACTAGAGTTTGAGCTCTTTGTTTACATAGATCTAATACCATTTCAACTTTATCATGTCCATATATTGTACATCCATAAAACTTCAAAAGTTCAGCTAAATCTTTGTTTGCTTTGTTTTTTATATAGTGAGCATTTAACCAAAGTAGTTTTTCAGCATTGTAGCTTGAAGAGGATTTATTGATATTTTTTGGGTCAAATAAAGATAACATCTCCTCCATACTAAATATCTCTTGATCTCCATGACTCCATCCCAAACGAACAAGGAAGTTTAATAAGGCCTCTGGTAGATAACCTAGTTTTTTATACTCCATTACATCCATAGCACCATCTCTTTTGGATAGCTTTTTACCTTCTGGGTTGTTGATCATAGGGATATGATAAAATTTTGGTACATCAAAACCAAGTGCTTCATAGATAACTATTTGTTTAGCAGTATTTGTTAGGTGATCATCACCTCTTATAACATCACTTATACCCATCAAAGCATCATCAACTACAACAACAAAGTTATATATAGGTGTTCCATCACTTCTAGCTATAATAAAATCATCCACCTCTGTGCATGAAAATGACATATCAGACTTAACTCCATCTACAAAACATATCTCTCCATCAGTTGGAGCTTTGATTCTTATTACTGGATTTACACCTTCTGGAGGAGTGCCTTTGAAGTCTCTATATCTACCATCATATTTAGCAGTTTTTCCATCTGCTATTTGTGAATCTCTTAGGGCATCAAGCTCTTCTTTTGTCATATAACAATAGTAAGCTTTATCTTCATCAAGAAGCTTTTGAATATACTCTTTATAGATATCCATTCTTTTTGATTGATATTCAACAGTATCATCATATTTTAAGCCAACCCAATCAAAAGCCTCCAAAATAGCTTTCATAGCCTCATCGGAGTTTCTTGCCATATCTGTATCTTCTATTCTAAGCCTAAATTTACCATTTGTTTTTTTTGCCCATAAATAGTTGTATAAAGCAGTTCTAAGTCCTCCTATATGAAGATATCCCGTAGGACTTGGTGCAAATCTTGTTATTGCCATTTTATTACTTCTCCTCTGTTTTATTGTGTATATAAAATCCTATAGCTGAGCCAATTACAACTATGATTAAAAATATAATTAAAAATATCTCATCAATTGCCATTTTTATCCTTCTCTTTTAGTTGTCCACATGCTGCACTGATATCTAAGCCTTTGGATTCTCTTATAGTACACAAAACTCCTTTTGATATAAGATAGTCTTGAAATTTTACCATATTTTCCTTAGAAGGTCTTTGATAAGGTGAGTTAGGATAAGGATTAAAGTATATTAGATTTACTTTTGCTTTAATCCCATCAAGAAGTTTTACAAGTTTCTTTGCACTTTGCAAGTCATCATTTTTATCTTTGATAACTAGATACTCAAACATCACCTTTTTTCTAGTATCAACAGGAAAGTTTCTAACAGCATTGATAATTGATTCTATATTATAAGCTTTATTCATAGGGATAAGTTCACTTCTAAGTTCATCATCAACAGCATGTAAAGATATTGCAAGTTGAACTCCAAGATCTTCTTTGCCTAGACGATCTATTTTGGAGCTTATTCCACTTGTTGAAATAGTTTGCCTTCTTGTACTTATAGCAAGTCCATCAAGCTCTGAGATTATCTTGATAGCTTTTATAAGATTGTCAAAGTTATCAAGTGGTTCACCCATACCCATATAGACTATATTTACGGCTTTATTCTCTTCTATATTGTTTAGCTTTTTTAACATCAAGACTTGATAAACTATCTCAGCAGCACTTAGGTTTCTTACAAATCCACCCTTGGCTGTTAGACAAAAACTACATCCTACCTTACATCCAACTTGAGTAGAGATACAAAAAGTATATTTTTCACCCTTTATAATAGTACCATCAACATCGTATTGTTTATCTTTCATAAGTAAAAATACAGATTCTATACTATGTCCATCAGCAAACTCAAAAAGATATTTAATACTACCATCTTTACTTGTTTCAGAGCTTTTGATAGTAGCTATTTGTGTAATATAGTCTTTTTCCAAATCTTCTATTAGAGTTTTTGGTAGATTTGACATCTTATTAAACTCTAAAGTATATTTTTTATAAAGCCAATTATAAATCTGTTTTGCTCTAAAAGATGGAGATATTTTATTTTTTAACTCTTCTAAAGTAAAGTCATAAATCACTTCTTTTTTATTGTTTTGCATCTTACTTCCTATACTTATATATTAAAATGTTTCACGTGAAACATTTGTAATTAGTCCTTTTTTTTGTAAATACTCTATCAACTTATCCATTGCTAAAGGGTGGTTTTTTATAAAGTCTTGATGGGCATTTTGGTTACAAAAGTTGGTTATAACAAATATTCCTAAACAAGAAATGTTAAACTCTTTAGCAACTTGTAATACAGAATAAAACTCCATATTTTCAATATCTATAGAGTTTTTGATAAAGTTTTGACAAAGTTCTTGACTAGTTGAAATATAGTTTGATGAATTAACTATTATATCTGATTTGGATTTTATATTCTCTAGTTTTAAAAGATTGTCTATTGGGGTATAGGATAGATTTTGCCAAAAACTTAATTCTATATTTGAAGCACTTGAAGATTCTACAATATCAAAAATATTGTACTTACCATAGCTTCCAGCACTTCCAATAAAGACTAAATAATCGGGCTTATCAAAAAGTGCAATTCTTGTTAGATTGATTGCACTTTCTATCATACCTACCCCAATAGGTGTAGCAAACGAAAAAGTCTCTTGTTTACCAGCACTAATTATCATATCTAATTAGACTCGTACATCTATATTATTTGATAAAAGATACTCTTTTAACTCTTTTAGCTCTATTTCTCTAAAGTGAAAAACAGAAGCTGCTAAAGCAGCACTAGCTCCAGCAACAAACGCATCTTTTATATGCTCCATAGTTCCTGCACCACCACTAGCTATAATAGGTACATTAACAGCTTGAGACATCATTTTTGTAATAGTTAAATCATATCCATCTTTTGTACCATCAGCATCCATAGAGGTTAAAAGTATCTCTCCAGCACCTCTTGAAGCAACTTCTTTTGCCCAAGAGATAGCCTCTAAACCACTATCTTTTTCTCCGCCATTTATCATAACTTTATATACTCCATCAATCTCTTTAACATCTATAGCAACTATTAATCTATTTGAACCAAACTTTGAAGAGATTTGGTTGATTAGCTCTGGAGTATTTACAGCTGATGAGTTAATACTTACTTTTGAACATCCTACATCTATAAGGTTTTGGACATCTTGTATTGATTTGATCCCACCACCAACAATAAGTGGAATAGATATATTATTAGCAACATTTTTAACAAGCTCTACCATTGTAGATCTATGTTCATTTGTTGCTGCAATATCTAAAAATGTAATCTCATCAGCACCTTCAAGATCATATCTTTTAGCTATTTCTACTGGATCTCCAGCATCTTTTAGTCCAACAAAGTTTATACCTTTGACAACTCTACCATCTTTGACATCAAGACAAGGAATGATTTTCTTGTAGTTTGACATGTGAAACCTTTTGTAGTTAAATTTGTAGATTGTATTTTTATAGATTTGTGCTAGGTGTGCTAGTTACTTCATTTACAAAACATCAATGCATATTTTATCTAAAACTAAGTTAAAAAAAGCTATAATTTTCATTAGAATGGAAAAAATTATAGCAAAAAAGAAATTTGGTCAAAATTTTTTAAAAGATAAAACTGTATTACATAAGATCATCGAAGCGATGCCCAAGAGTGACAATAAAATAGTGGAGATTGGGCCTGGCTTAGGTGATTTGACTGAAGAATTGGTCAAGTACAAGGAAGTGATTGCCTATGAAGTTGATGCTGACTTGATAGGGGTATTAGAAAATAAGTTTCGTAATCAAATAAAAAGTTCAAAATTAACCATAAAGTTTGGTGATGTTTTGGATTTTTGGAAGGAAAACAGAACTCTATATAGTGAAGGTAAGTACGATTTAATTGCAAATTTGCCTTATTATATCGCAACAAATATTATCTTAAATGCTTTTGATGATATAAATTGTGAGAGTATTATTGTTATGATTCAAAAAGAGGTAGCAGATAAGTTTACAGCCAAAGGGGGTGATAGTGAGTTTTCTGCACTTGGGGTAATAAGTGATTTGATTGCACAAGAGTCAAAAATAGTTACAATAGTACCTCCAGAGGCGTTTATGCCTATGCCAAAAGTTGATTCAGCAGTAATCTATATCAAAAAGAAACCAAATTTTTTAGTAGAAAAAGGGTTTAAAGATTTTTTACGAGCAGCATTTAGCTCTCCTCGTAAAAAACTATCAAAAAACCTAACTTCTATTATAAAAAAAGAGAGACTTGATATACTATATAAAGAACTAGAAATAAAAGAAGATATCCGCCCACACGAGCTTAGCTCTTCCTTGTATCGCCAAATATATAAAGAGGTGATAAAGAATGGAAATAAACAAAATTGATGAAAAAGTAGAGATATTAGAAGAAAAAACTATTACAGAAACTACTCAAAACTTAGATGAAACTACACAACAAGGTGATAAAAAACCAAGAAAACCTAGAAATCCAAACTTCAAAAAAAATAGACAAAGTTTTGGTAAAGATAGAAATCAACAAGATAGTGATGGCTTATGGTTTGGAGATTTAAAAAAATCATTTGATGCAAATGAAAAAGCACATAAAAATAGATTGAATCCTCATTATAAGTTAAACCTATCATCAAATGCAAAAATTAGGATAACTCCACTAGGAGGACTAGGTGAGATAGGTGGAAATATGATGGTTATAGAGACTGAAAAATCTGCTATAATCATAGATGTTGGGATGAGTTTTCCTGATGGTACTATGCATGGTGTTGATATATTGATACCTGATTTTGCTTATCTTAGAGAAATCAAACATAAAATAGCTGGTATTATCATCACTCATGGACACGAAGATCATATAGGTGCTGTACCATATCTTTTTAAAGAGATGCAATTTCCTATCTATGGTACACCACTACCACTAGAGATGATTGGTTCAAAATTTGATGAGCATAAAATGAGACAACACAAAAGTTATTTTAGAGGGGTAGTAAAGAGAGTTCCTATTCAAATAGGAGACTTTGAGGTTGAATGGATGCATATTACTCACTCTATTATAGACTCATCAGCACTTGCTATTAAAACTGAAGCTGGGACTATCATACATACGGGTGATTTTAAGATAGATCATACTCCAATTGATGGTTATCCAACAGATTTACATAGATTGGCTTATCATGGAGAAGAGGGTGTTTTACTACTTCTTAGTGACTCTACAAACTCACATTCAGCAGGATTTACAAAGAGTGAAAAAACAGTAGGTCCAACATTTGATAATATCTTCTCTAGAGCTAAAGGTAGAGTGATAATGTCCACATTTAGTTCAAACCTTCATAGAGTTTCTCAAGCAATAGAGCATGGTATAAAATATAATAGAAAAATCTGTGTTATTGGTAGATCTATGGAGAAAAACCTAGAACTTGCTATGAGTATGGGATATATTAGATTTCCAAAAGAGCAGTTTATAGAAGCACATGAGGTAAATAAATACAATGATAATGAGCTTTTAATAGTAACTACAGGAAGCCAAGGAGAAGCTATGAGTGCTTTATATAGAATGGCTATTCATGAGCATAGACATATCAAAATCAAAGAGGGCGATCAAATAATCCTATCAGCAAAAGCAATTCCTGGTAATGAGGGTAGTGTAAGTGAGATTATAAACCACCTCCTAAAAGCTGGAGCTAGTGTAGCATATCAAGATTTTAGTGAGATTCATGTAAGTGGACATGCTGCTCAAGAGGAGCAAAAACTAATGCTAAGACTTGTAAAACCTAAGTTTTTCTTACCTGTTCATGGGGAGTATAATCATGTTGTTAAGCATAAACAAACTGCAATTGATTGTGGAGTGTTAGAGAGAAATATCTATGTTTTAAGTGATGGAGAGCAAATAGAGATAGCTCCAAAATATCTTAAAAAAGTAAAAACTGTAAAAACTGGTAAAGTTTATGTTGATAATACTCTTAACAATAAAATATCTGATGATATAGTAATAGATAGACAAACTATGGCAAATGAGGGTGTTATTATGATAGTAGCACAAATCAATGCAAATGATAGAACAATAGTTTCAAAACCAAGAGTGCTATCGTTTGGATTAGTTTCTGATAGAGATGATAAAAGATTTTCTGATGATATAGAAGAGTTATTAGTTCTGTTTTTAAGCAATGTTAAACCAGGAATTTTGCTAAATAATAGAGCATTAGAAGAAGAGATAAGAAAAGTTGTAAGAAAACACTGTATAAGAAAGTTTAAAAAATATCCTATGATTGTACCAACACTTTTGGTACAATAAAAAGGCACAATATGAGTTTTATGGAGATTGCAAAAGAGGTTTTAGAGATTGAAGCAAATGAGCTTATAATAGCTTCAAAAAATATAGATAAAAGTTTTGATAAAGCTATAGAACTCATATATAGTACAAAAGGGAAGGTTATTATAACTGGTGTTGGTAAATCTGGACTTATTGGGGCAAAGATAGCAGCAACTTTGGCAAGTACAGGAACAAGCTCTTTTTTCCTTCATCCTACAGAGGCTATGCATGGTGATCTTGGGATGATTAGTAAAGGGGATTTGGTTTTAGCTATAAGTTATAGTGGAGAGAGTGATGAGCTAATCAAAATCTTACCACATCTAAAAAGATTTGATATCCCACTTATTGCTATGTCAAAAGAGCAAAACTCTACATTAGCACAATATAGTGATATATTTTTATCTATTGCTGTAAATAAAGAGGCTTGTCCACTTAATGCTGCACCTACAAGCTCTACTACTTTAACTATGGCCTTAGGTGATGCCTTGGCTATAGCATTGATGAAAAAAAGAGATTTTAAGCAAGAAGATTTTGCATCATATCACCCTGGTGGAAGTTTGGGTAAAAAGCTTTTTGTTAAAGTTGATAATATGCTAAGAAGAAAAAACTTACCAATTGTTTCACGTGAAACATCTATAAAAGATGCTATTATAAAAATAAGCGAAGGAAGAATAGGTAATGTTATCATCTCTGAACATGGTAAGCTATTTGGAGTAGTAAGTGATGGTGATTTAAGAAGAGCATTAATGAAGGATAATTTTAATATAAATAATCCAGTTATAACAATAGCTACAACAAATCCAAAAACAATAGATAATAAAAATATATTAGCAAGTGAAGCGTTATCAATAATAGAAGAGTATAAGATACAACTTTTAATTGTCTTAAATGAGTTAGAAGAGATAGAAGGAGTACTCCATATTCATGATTTGATAGAGGCTGGAATAAGCAGTAATAGATGTTAATAAAAAGGCTTTAAGTGAAAAATTATAGAGTAAAGAAAGAAGAGTTTGAAAAAAATATTCAAAAAGAGATAAAAGCACCTAAAAAAGAGAGAGTAAAAAAACCATATAAAGAACAAGCAAAAAATCTAGAAGAGATAAGATTAAATAAGTTTATTTCACACAATAGTAAATACTCAAGACGTGAGGCTGATACTCTTATAGCTGAGGGAAAAGTAAAGGTCAATGATAAAGTAGTAGTTGATTTAGGACTAAAAGTTACTATAGAAGATAGAGTTGAGATTAATGATAAACTACTTAGATATGAAGAGAATAGACAATATACAGTAATAGTTTACAATAAACAAAAAGGAGAGATTGTAAGCAAAAGTGATCCTCAAGGAAGAAGAACTATTTATGATACATTAGGGGCTAAATTTAAACACTTTATTCCTATAGGAAGGCTTGATTATGCTAGTGAGGGAGTTTTGCTTTTAAGTGATAGTGTAGAGATTGCAAATGCTTTAATGCACTCAAATTTAGAAAGAACATATAAGCTTAAAATCAAAGGATATATTACTCAAAAGATGATTGATGCCATGACAAATGGAATAGTTATAGATGATGCAAGTAAAGGTGCACATGAAAAAAGCAAAATAACATCTATGACATTTGCTCCTTTTATAGCATATCAGATACAAAAAAATGATCATAACTACTCAAGACTTAAAGTTATAATCACAGAGGGTAAAAATAGAGAACTAAGAAGATTTTTTGCTGCATTTGATAGTGAAGTAGTAGATCTAAAAAGATTGGAATTTGGTGGGATATCTTTAAACAATCTTCCTTCAGGGAAAAGTAGATATCTATCAAAAGAGGAGTATAAAAACCTAAGAGAGTTTTTAAAAAATGATGGAAAGATTGACAACTCTTTTAAAGCCTAAAACAATAGATGAGTTTATAGGGCAAGAGCATATTATAGGAGAAAAATCAACTCTATATAAGTTGATCTTAAATAGTCAAATACCACATCTTATATTCTTTGGAACAGCAGGAAGTGGTAAAACAACACTAGCAAGATTAATTGCTAAACAAAGCTCTATGCCTTATTACTATCTAAATGCAACTACTATAAAGATTGATGAGTTTAGAGAGATCGTTAAAAGATATAAAAATAGCCTTGAAAAACCACTTATATTTATAGATGAGATACATAGACTTAGCAAAAATCAACAAGAAGTTTTATTGCCATTTATGGAGAACTATGATTTTATTTTAATAGGGGCAAGTACAGAAAATCCTTTTTATACACTTACAAATGCTTTTAGATCTAGATCATTTTTATTTGAGTTTAAAAAACTAAGCAATAGTGAGTGTGAAATATTGATAAAAAGAGCAGTTAAAGAGCTTGATACAGTAGTTGATGATATTTCTAAAGAGTTTATTATAAGAGTTAGCCAAGGAGATGGTAGAAAGATATTAAACTTAATAGATTTTGCTTATAGTGCTAGTCAAAAGATTGATATAGAGGATTTAAAGCAACTTCAAGATATATCAACTAAATATCAAGGAAGAAGTACCCAAGAACACTATGATCTAATAAGTGCAATGATCAAATCAATAAGAGGAAGTGATATAGATGCAGCACTTTATTATTTGGGTGGATTGGTAGTAAGTAAAGAAGAGCCTAGCTATATAGCAAGAAGATTGGTAGTACTAGCTAGTGAAGATATAGGTAATGCCAATCCAAATGCTTTAAATCTTGCTACAAGTACACTAGTGGCGGTAAAAGAGATAGGATATCCTGAAGCTAGGATTATTCTTTCTCAATGCGTTATCTATCTAGCTTCATCCCCAAAATCAAATAGCTCTTATATAGCTATTAATAAAACAGTTGATATAATACAAAAAGAGGGTATAGAAAATATACCATCAAATATAAAACAAGATCATATAAACTATTTAAATCCTCATGATTATAGTGGATGGGTAGAGCAAGAGTATATGTATAAAAGAGTATCTTTATATCAAAGTAAAGAGATAGGTTTTGAAAAAACACTCAATGAGTGGAGTAAAAAAATAAAAAATAGATCATAAAAAAAGGAGATAGAGTGGAGTATTATATGTGGATAGTAGCATTTCATATCTTATCATTTACCTCTTGGATGGCAATGTTGTTTTATCTACCAAGATTATTTGTATATCATAGTGAACACAAAGACAAAAAAGAGTTTGTAGAGGTTGTAAAGATTCAAGAGTATAAACTCTATAAATATATAGGTTTACCAGCTATGTGGGCTACAGTACTTAGTGGTTCTTTAATGGTGGCTTTAAATCCAGCAGTTTTTGATAGTGGTGGATGGATGCATGCAAAACTAACAGTTGTTGTACTTCTTTTAATCTACTCTTTTAGTCTAGAGTATTATAGGAAACAACTAGCAAATGATGAGTGCAATAAAAGTGGTAAATTTTTTAGATTTTACAATGAAGTGCCAACAATATTAGCTATTATGATAGTTATTTTCGTAGTAGTAAAGCCATTTTAATGAAAAATAGAGATAGTTTTGAAAAATATTTTGTACTAGATACAAATATAATATTAAGTGATGCAAAAAATATATTTAAGTTTTCACACTCTTCATCAAATCTTTTGATACTCCCTGAAACTGTATTGGATGAGATTGATAATAAAAAAAGTGGTTTTGAAGAGATCAATTTCCAAGCTAGAGAGTTTGCAAGAATTTTAGAATCATGTGAAATAGTAGATACAAAGAGTATAGAAAATGGTATTAAAATTGTAAGAGTTTTTATCGAATCAAAAGAAAATAGTGTTATAATAGATATTATTTCAAAAGAGTACTATAAGAGTGATTATCAAAAAGAGTCTTTAAATATCTATAATGATAGAAAAATACTTGAAGTTTGTGAGTTTGCAAATAGCTATTATCCAAAAGAGATAGTTTTTTTGACACTAGATGTTATGGCAAAAATAAGAGCTATATCTCTTAATCTAAATAGTAAATCTATAGTTGGTGAGGGTGATGGTGAACTTGATATAAACTTTATCAAAAATATAGAAATAGAGTTTGAAGATATAGAATATCTATCGAATGCCTCAATATATGACTATGATAAAGAGTATAAAGCAAATAACTTTTGTTACTGTTTTAAAGTCAAATCTTCTGATCAAATTATATTAGCAGCTATTATAAATGAAAAAATATCTATACTTGATGAAGAATTTTTAAGAGATCAAGTTATAGTTCCCCTTAACAAAGAGCAGTTGTTTTTTTCTAATGCACTTTTAAATCCATTTTATAATGTTTTAATAGTTGAGGCAATAGCAGGAAGTGGAAAGACACTTTTGGCTCTTAGTGCAGCTTTGAAGCTTGTTAAAAAAAGAGAGTATCAAAAGATTATCTATATAAGAAACTCTATAGAGTCCCTTGATAAAGGTGAAGATATAGGGTATCTACCAGGCTTTGAAGAGAAATTTAGAATCTATAACCACCCTTTGATGGATAGTTTAAATTATATTGTAAGAAGTGAACACAAAAGAAAAAAGAGTTCTAAAGCTTTTTATGAAGAGCTAGAAGAGGGTGAAATAAACGCAAGAGTTGAAATGATGATAAACAACTATGGTATAGAGACTATGTGGGTAGGAGAGATGAGAGGAAGAACACTTAGTAACTCTTTTATTATAGTTGATGAGGCACAAAATATGTCAAATAAAACTATGCAAATGGTACTATCTAGGATAGATAATAGCTGTAAAGTAGTGATTTTAGGTAGTAATCTTCAAATAGATAACTTTTATGTCAATAAATATACAAATGCCCTAACAACACTACTAAGATCAACTAAAAATAGACAAGAACTTATAAAAATATTTGCAATCAAACTTAAAAAAGTTCTTAGAGGTAATATCACACAGTGGGCTGAGGAAATATTTGGGAATAAATAAAACAAGTTAGTAGTGAGTTAAAAAATCATATATTCTTAATGCTTAATATATAGCACTATTTACCAATAACAAATACCCCAATAAGCGTATAAAAATAACTTTTAATAATATTTTAAGCTAATAAGGGCTAGAATTATAATATATTTTATTATAAGGAGTTATTTTGAAAAAGGGTTTTAGTTTATTGGAGATTATTTTTGTGGTTGTAATCATAGGTATTATAGCAATGCTAGCCTTACCAAAGCTAGGCAATATAGGAAGTGATGCAAAAGTAAATGCAATAAAGCAAGATATTTTTACTCTTAAGTCCAACCTTCAAAGCTACTATTTGTTAAATCAAAAGATTGATAAGATAAGCGATGTAGTTTCACTCAACCCAAAAACTTGGGATATAGCAGATAAAAAAGTAATCTATAAAGATAATGAAAAAGAGTGCATCTCTTTGAGCGTTGATGAAAAAAATATATCTATAGTAGTAAATAATAATGATAGTACTATTTGCCAAAAGCTAGGTGAATCAGGAATTATAAGTGAAACTATAGCTTTAAACTAAAGATTTAAAGTTTTTGTGCTACAATATATATTAATTCACATATTGGAGTACAAGTGAAAATAGTATTTGTAGATTTTGATACACTAGGATCTGATATAGATATAGCAAAGTTTAAAAACTTTGGAGATGTAGAAGTTTATGCAAACACTTCATACAATGATACAATCACAAGACTTAAAAATGCTGATATAGTTATTACAAACAAAGTAGTAATTGATAGAAATATAATAGATAATACAAATCTAAAACTTATTTGTGTAGCAGCAACAGGTATGAATAATATTGACTTAGAGTATGCTAGAGCTAAAAATATTGAGATTAAAAATGTCAAAGGCTACTCAACAGCTTCAGTAGTGCAGCTTACTTTTGCATTAGTTTTAAATCTAATACAAAAACTAAACTACTATACAAATTATAGTAGAAGTGGTGCATGGTGCAAAAGTGAGATATTTGCAAATCTTGACGTACCATTTTATGAACTACAAAACAAAAATTGGGGTATTGTAGGACTGGGAGAAATAGGAAGAAAGGTAGCTGATATTGCAAAAGTATTTGATTGTAATGTGAGCTATTATTCAACTTCTGGTACAAATAATAATACAAACTATAAAAAAGTATCTTTAGAAGAACTTTTAAAAAATAGTGATATTATATCTATACATGCTCCACTTAATAGTACAACTAAAAATTTGCTAAATTATACAAATTTATCTATGATAAAAGAAGGAGCAATTATTGTCAATCTTGGAAGAGGTGGGATAATAAATGAAGATGATATTGCAAGAATAGTTGATGAAAAAGAGCTGTATTTTGGGCTAGATGTTCTAGAAGTTGAGCCTATGAAAGAAAATCACCCACTTTTATCTATCCAAAATAAAAATAGAGTTTTAATAACACCTCATATAGCATGGGCTAGTGTAGAATCAAGACAAAGATTAGTAGATGCAATATATAGTAATATACAAGAGTTTGTAATAAAATACAAACAATAATACAT
>JAAYJJ010000122.1 GCA_012522985.1 Aliarcobacter butzleri | reverse complement strand
TAAAAGGCAATAAAAAACAAGATATTATTCAAGCACTAATAGCAGATAATTTAAAAATCCTAGATAAAGACAAGGGAGAGGAGATCTCTTTTGATAAACAAAACTGGTTAAGAACTAAGCTAAACTATGGTGGATTTACTCATTTTAGTGCGGAGTATATTTTTGTACTTATAAGTGTTGGATTTGGGGTGTTGGCATCTGTTTTGGTCTATTTTGTTATACAAAGTCCTATTACTTTGGTGGTTTGTTTTTTCCTTTTTGGGGCTTTTCCTTATATAGTGTTGCTTAAAATTATAAGCCTAAGACAAGAGGAGTTTAATCAAGCCCTAAAAGAGCTAATAGATAAAATAACAAGTATGATGAGAAGTGGACTTGGTTTTGAGCAGTGCTTTAGAAGAGCTGTAGTTGCTGTAAGATCTGATTTTGCAAAGAGAATTTTTAATATGTATTTAAGTGAAAAAGAGGTTATTGGAGAGGCAAAGGCTTTTGAGAAGATGTTTATTTTGGTGGATTCTAGGGAGCTTAGGATATTTTATCTAACTATTATTATAGGTAAACAAAGTGGTGGTAAGTTTTCTAATACATTAGATACTCTTAGAAAAACTCTTCAAGATCAAGGGGAGTTGAAAAAAGAGATAATCTCATCAACCAAAGAGATAAAAGTAGGAACATATATGATACTAGCACTAACGGCTTTTACATATATGATGATGAATCAAGTTTTTGGTGGGGCTTTAAATGATCACTTTTTTTACTCTCAAGAGGGTAAAATACAGATGTTTTTTATCATATTGTGGATATTGTTTGGAGTATTTGTAAACAATATGCTAACAAAGGTGAAGTAATGACTAAAGAACTATTTTTGATTTTATTTTTACCTGTTTTTATGGTAATAGTTGGAATGCTTTTATATACTTATATCTATAGAAGTAAAACCAAAAAAATAGTAGTAGCATTATCTAAGATTGAAGTTAGTGATATATTGGAAAAACAAAAAAAGATACATAGCTTTTCCAATCTAAAAAAATCAAAAGATTTAAAAATGAGACTTATTCAAGCAGGAATAACGCTAAAAGAGTACAATGAGGCTAAGTTTTTGTTTTTGATTATGGCTATTATAATAGGTGGAATTTTGCCTTTTTTCTTGCCAACTATGATAAGTGTTATGATTGTTTTAATAGCTGTTTTGATGGTTATTTTTAGTGGAGAGATATATATAGCTCTTGCAAAGGGCGAAAGAGTCAAAAAAGTAAACAACGATCTTGGAGTTTTTTTGGATTTGATTAATATCATACTTGAAGCTGGTGGAAGCTTAAAAAATGCTTTTAATCAAGTAGCAACAAAAGCAAGAGGGATAATAAGTGATGATTTACTTAAAGAGATATCTATACTTGAGTATGAGATGTCAAACTATAGTACTAAAATAGCATATGAAAACCTAAAAGAGAGAGTTGATAGTAGAGAAATGGATAAGATTATAGATTTTTTGATCTTAAGCGAGGAGACTGGGGTGGGGGTTAAAACTGTATTTGCTATGCAAAGTGAAGATATAAGAAAAAATAAATTTTTTGAGATAAAAGGAAAGGTAAGTACTTTGAATATGTATTTAATGTTGGTTATTTTTATATTTGTTATGCCAGCACTAGGAGCATTTGTTGTGTTTCCTATGATGGCTGGAAAAATCTCTGTTGGAATTTAGAAAAAGGAAAAGTGTATGAAGTTGAATAAACAAATTATCATCATATTGGTTTTGGGGGCGTTGTTGCTCTCGGCTGTTGGTTCGGCGTATTATTTTTATATGCAAAACACCAAAGCACTAGCAACGATGAGTCAAAAAGTAAAAGTCTTTGTACTAAACAAAGATGTTCAAGCTGGACATCAGATATTGGATGAAGATCTTAAAGTTCATACTATGACAAGAAGTGAGCTATTATATACTCCATTATCAGAAAAAGAGATAGTTGGAAAGTTTACTTTAGTAGATATGTACACAAATGAGGCGATTATTAAAGAGAAGATTACATCAGTCTTTTTGGAAAAGAAAGTAGAGATAAAGCATAGCTATAAAAACAATAGTTATAATATGGCTTATAAGCTATTTGAAAATCCAAATTATACACTTCAAATAGGAGATATAATCAATATAATCTCTATTTATCCAGATCAAAGAGCAGAAGAGACAAATGCTTTTTCTGTACAATATGTAGATAAAAATATCGAAGTTCTTGGCTTTGTATATGATGGTGTTATGGTACCTACAGCTATAAGTAAACAAACAATAACACAAGTAATAGATAAAAAAAGAGTAGAAACAGAGCTAGATGCAAAGGCTGATGAGATACTTCTTGATATAGAAGATGAGGTACTTCTAAGGCTTATAGAAGATTATAATAAAGGAAGACAACTATGGATGGTACAAACAAGACTTAAAGAAAAAGCACCAAGCGATGGTGAGATAGAGAGTGTTGTAGCTGATAGTAGTAGTGATGATGAAAAAGGTACTCATAAGATTAAAAAACTATTTCAACCAGCTATAGAGTATAAATATAGATGGTATGTACCTATCAATAAAACAGGTAAAAAGATAGCAACTATTGAGTACTCAAATGAAGAAGATTCTCAAGTAGAGAGTATTGATATAGAGGCTGATTATACACAAAATTGTCAAAATAAAGAGACTTTAATAGTTACAAAAGGTAAAGTTTACCTAAGAATAGCTCCAGATGCACAAAGTCAAGCAAAAACTATTTTGGGACAAAAGGCTATTATTCCTTATAGTCATAAAATAGGTGAGTGGTATCAAACTTGTGATGATTTGTATATTCATGATGGGTATGTAGAAGAGCTAAGCTATGAAGAGGCGGTAAATAACATCAATGAAGAAGAGTAATATAACAAAAACAACTAAACTATATAAAGCCGCACTAGATCAGATACTAGTGTGGATTATGATGTTTACATTTTTTGTGACATTGTTGTTTTTTGTTATAGATTATTCAAATGTTATGAGAACAAATGATAATCTAACATCTATAGCTATCTATGCCTCTAAGGCATTATCGAAAAATATAAATGAAGATGATGTTATAGATGGGATAAATAAACTAAAATTTGCACCATATGAAGATATAACAAAGATGACAAAAGTAAGTATTAATAAAGAAAATCATCAGCTAATCATAACGGTGGAAGCTGAGTATAAAGGGACGTTTTTTGATACTACACTTTCTGCTAGAAATGTAGTTTTTAACGAATATGAGAAATATGAAACAGCATATAGAATTAAGTTAGAGCTAAAAAATGAAAATTAGGGGTTGGGGTATGAAATATTTTTTTAAGTTGATACTAGGAGTACTATTTGCACTAAACAGTGCAGTAGCAGCAGATGTAATAGTAATAGAAAAAAACAGCTATAAGGTGTTGGATTTTAATAAAATGATTAAAAACATCAAAGTAAGCAATAGTGAGTTTGCTGAGGTGACTTTTGTACAAAATCCATCAAAACCTTTTAGAGCTATTAAGGTTTTGGGTAGAGAGTATGGAAATGTGAGTTTACATATAACATTTTTTGATGATAGTATGACTACAAGAGATATAGATATAGTCAAAAATATCAAAAGTGTTATAAATACAGCAAAATCAAAATATCCTCAAATCAAAATAACCCAAACAAATGATAATATTATAATAGATGGAGTAGTTCCTACAGATTTAGATAAAGAGATAATCAAAAATATGTTTAAACACTCTGGATTTGATGTAGAAAAACAATATATTGATCTATCAAAGACTGATTCAACCAAAAAGATGGTAAGGATTAAACTCTATATAGCTGAAATAGACAATAGCAAAGGGCAAACTATTAAAAATAACTGGATGTTGGGATATAGAAACTATCAAGCAGATGGTTATGATGATGATAGTATAGCTATGAGACAAGGTTTTGGAGTAGGTGGAAATAATGCTTTGGGTTCATATACAGGGGTAGTAAATGAAGCTATGAGTAATATTTTAGCTCAATCAGTCTCTTTGACTGGTGGACTTACGAGTGCGGCGAACTATTTAAGTAAAAACTTTAATGTTGGATTAACACTAAACTATCTATCATCACAAGGGGTTGCTACGGTTCTAACAGAGACTACACTTGTTACTACAGAAGAAAAGGGAGCTAAGTTTCATGCTGGAGGAGAGATAGTAATAGAGACATCAAGCTCAACAGCTCAAGGCTTACCAACAACAGAACTTCAATCAAAAGAGTATGGGATTATCTTGGAGATATTGGCAAGTAAGATAATCAATGATGATTTTATAGATTTAACAGTTAGTACAAGTTCAACTAAGATAGATTGGGCAAATCAAGTTAAAGATATGCCAGGATTTAAAAACCAATCGGTAACAACAAACTTTATATCAAAAAGTGGATCAACTATAATCTTGGGTGGTCTTATAGATAAAGAAGATGTTAAAAATCTTAACAAAGTACCATTTTTAGGTGATATTCCTATAATAGGACATCTTTTTAGAAGTAAAGATTTCCAAAGTGGCAATAGTGAGTTGGTATTTTTTATAACTCCAGAGATAATAGAACCAACAAAAGATGATAATATTATTGATTTAGAAGAGATAAAACGAAGAATGCAAGAGTCCCAAGATGCTGTTGTAGAGGCTTCTAAAATAGAAACACCAAAAATAAGCTCAAGTAGTAGTAAGCAAAATAGTGTTTATGATGACTATGAAAAAACTGTAAATAATATTTTAAAATAAACTCCCTCTAAAATAAGCTATATTAGAAATACTAATATAGCTTTAATAAATAAAATAATCTTGATATCCATCAAGTCAAAATAATAAATAATATGTTATAATCGCTAATTAATACCCAAAAAGGTTAGAATACTTGCAACAATGTAATATATGTGTTAATAAATACAATAATATCTCATCGAATAAACTTTATAAGCTTGAGCTTAAAAACTTCCTTATAGAGTGGATGCTTTTAGGCACTATCTTTATTTTTATTGCTATTGGGCTTGGCTTTAAGTTTCAATATGATTATAATGATATCATAAAAGAAGAAAAATTTAAACTAACAACACATTCAAGAATAGTATATGATGGCTTTAAAAGTGATATAAAGGTAATAAATAATCTTCTTAAGAGCCTAAGAGGTGATATAATAAGCAAAGATCTTAGTGATGAAAAACAAAAACTTGAACTTTTGCAGTATTTTGAGTTTATAAATTTGATACTCCCAAACTTAAGTGCTTTGGAGCTAATAAATAAAGATGGTTTAGTAGAGCTTTCTTCAAGAAAAAGAGTATTAAATCTAGATTATAGTGATATGGAGTTTTTTAAAACCCTTAAATCCAACTCTTATGAAAAACTTTTTTTAAGCTCTCCATATCTTTCACCTCTTGGTATATGGACTACTAATTTAAGCTTAGTTATTAAAGATAAAAGTGGTCAGTTTAACGGAGCTTTGGTAGCAGTTATAGATACAAGTAAGATTATCAAAAATATACAAACAGCACTTTATAGTGATAGTATGAATGGAACTTTGATAGATTTTGAGGGAAATGTTTTCTTAACTGTACCAGAAGAACATAATTTTATTTTGGGACAAAATATCGATTCATCTAAATATCTTTTTGCAAAGCATAAAAGTAGTGGTAATTCAAAAAATTGTTATATAGATAGATCTCCACTTTATGATAAAGAGATATTTGTTAGCTTTTATAATCTTATATCTGAAGAGATTGAGTTACACAATGGACTAACATTGGCTATGTCAAGAGATAAGGAAGCAGTTCTAAAAGGGTTTTATATGGTTGTTAAAGTCTCTATAGGTCTATATCTTTTTACACTTATTGCTACTATAGTAGGACTTTACATCTCTCAAGGTAGAAGAAATATAGCAAAACAAAAAGAGTATATGATACAAGAACATCTTAAAAATAGCCTAGAATCTATAGCAAACCTAGATGGGCTTACAAATATACCAAATCGTAGAAGTTTTGATAAGACATTAGATATAGAGTGGAGAGATAGTATAAGAAACAGACTACCTATTTCTTTGCTTTTTATGGATATAGATTTTTTTAAAAACTACAACGATACTTACGGACATCAAAGAGGTGATGAGTGCCTTAGAGCAATAGCTAAAGAGCTAAAAAACTCACTTAATCGTGCTAGAGACTTTGTAGCTAGATATGGTGGTGAAGAGTTTGTTTGTATATTGCCAAATACTCAAAAAGAAGGAGCTATCAATAAAGCTGAAGAACTAAGAGCCAAAATAGAGGCTCTAGGATTAGAGCATAAAAGCTCTAAAATAGCTGATGTTGTTACTATAAGTATAGGAGTTTGTACCGTCATACCTGATGAAACAATGCATTATGAGGAGATTATTAAAAAAGCAGATAACGCCCTATATTTATCAAAAGAAAGAGGTAGAAATAGAGTTACTTTTGATAGCTAGAGTACATTTGTAATAGTAGCTTGGTTGCTTTCTACTTTTAGGTGTACGCTAAATCTATAGGCATTTTTATGATCTACACCAACACCCAATACATATTCGCCATTGCTTCTTAATGTATCCCATGTTGAATCAAATTTTATTTCATCAACACCATCATAGCTATAGTTTTCAAAAGCCTCTATAACATCCTCTTTTAGTCTATGTATTGGTATGTTATGTAGGCTTTCTAGATTGATGATTACCTTTTTTAGTGTTGTCCTAAATCTGCTTAGGTTTATATCTTCTTCAAACATTTTTTTCCTTAAATGATAAAAATAATAAATATATTATAAGTAATTGTACCATAAAAAGAAGAAAATGTATATAAAAAACTTGATATTCGCTTGAATTTATACCAAAATACTCAATAACCTTATAAAAAACAAAGGAAATTAGCATTCCTAGAAGGTATCCTTTTTGTTTTGCGACATCTACAAAGCTTAAAATTGGGCTTTTTTTCAGAAAAATAGTCTCAGCTCTAACTAAATAGCTACCAAAAGTAAAGATAATTTGATACCCTATATAGACAAAAAGTGCTGTTTGGTAGTGGTAGGGTTTAAGCAAAAAATAGATTATAGCTATAAGCATAACCACTTCAACAAGCATAGAGATATAAAAAAAGTATCTAATATTTAGTATTTTTGTATAGATTTTTGCTACAAATAAAAGTGAAAAAGCTAGTATTACCCCACCAAAAGAGAAAATTGAAGGCTCTAACACACTATATATTGTAAAAACTGTTCCAATAGAAAGACCCAAAAAAAGGGAGTTAAAAAACTTATAGTTTATAAACTCTCTTTTGTTTAGGGTATATTTAAAATCTTGCATTTAAGCCTACTAGGTAAGTTCTACCAAAGGTGCCATAATTTAATACTTCTTGATATCTTTTGTTTGTGATATTGTCTGCTTTTAGATAGAGTTTTACAGTATCATTTATATCATAATTTACAACACTATCAAAAGTAGTATATTTACCTGTTTGATTTGTTGTTGCTTTTTCATCATATCTAGAGCCTATATAAGATGCATAAACTCCAATATGGGTTTTTGCTAATCCATAATAATCAATATTTAGCCCAAAGCTATCTTTTGCTCTTCTAGCTAATCTATCTCCATCTCTATCTTTGGCATTAAGAGTATTGTATCTAGCTCCTAAATAGAGATCTTGAAATATCTCTTTTGTATATTTGGCTTCATAGCCTTTGATTTTGGTTTTGCCTTCTACTTGATCATAGTTTCCAGTCCATGGAGAAGTAGGAACATAATCGATTAAATTTTTGGTGATATTATCAAAATAAGTTAGTTCAAATCCTTTATACCTAAATCCTATATCAAATGATTTTGTTTTTTCTAGTTCAAGGTTTTCATTACCTGAAAATGCATCATATAGTTCAAAAAGTGATGGTGCCCTACTTGCTAAACCGTAGTTTGAGCTTATATCAAAATCTTCATTAAATAGATATTTAGCTCCTAGTTTACCTGTGGTGTGGTTAGAAAATTTATTATAGTTATCATATCTTAGAGACTCTGTGATTATTAGCTTATCAAAGCTATTTGAGTTTGTTGCATAGATTGATTTGTTTTTGATTAAGTTTGTACTTTCTTTATCTTTTGATTTGTTTTTTTCTATACCTATTAAAAAAAAGCTATTTTCTATATAGTTATATCTAGTATCAAGCCTATAGTTATCTATAGCTCCTCTAAATATAGGAGTCCACCCTAAAGGATCTTTTTTATTAAAACTTGTATGGTTGTATTTGGCATTTATTGCTAAATCATCTTGATTAAAAAGATAATTTACTCCATAGAGTCTATTTTGTTGAGTCATTTGGTAACCATCACTATTTGGATCTATTGGCCATCCACCATCATAATCAGCTTTAGCATTGATCAAAGTGGTATTAAATCCTATTTGGTTGTGTTCATCTATATCATAGTTTAGTTTTGCATTTAATGTTTTGTTTGTATATCCATCTTTTTCATAATCTTTTGGACTTTGGTGCTGTGGAGTATATGCTGATATACCATCTGTTTTTAGTAGATTCCCACCTAGATAAAAGCTAAGCTTGTTTATCCTTTGCGAAAGTGAAAAAGAGTATTTTTTGGTAGAGTTTGAACCATACTCTACAGAAGCATTTGAGCTTAGAGTATTAGTTGGTTTTTTGGTGATGATATTTATCACTCCAGCAACAGCATTTGCACCCCATATACCACTTTGAGCTCCTTTTATAATCTCAATTTGCTCTATATCACTTATCATAATATGTTCTAGTTGAGCTTGTGATTTGGTAGTGGTTGGGTCATTGTAGCTTATCCCATCTATAAGTACTATAATGTTTTCTGACGCAAAGCCTCTTAGAAAAAATGAACTTTGTTGTCCTATCCCACCACTTTGAGCCATAGGAATACCTATAGATCTCATAGCCTCTATTAAAGTAGTGATATGTTTTTCTTCTAGTTCGCTACCTGTTATTATTTCAATATTTGATGTTATATCTTTGATTGATTGGTTTGATTTACTTGCACTGCTTACTTCTATAGTAGAGCCTTCCAAAAAGCTTGTTAGAACTAGGCATGTGGCCAGACTTATTTTGAATTTACTTTTCATTGATTTCCTTTTATATCTGTATTGTTGTTTGATTTTTTATGTTATTTATGATTTGTTGTTCATTTTTGGTAATTATTGGTATAACTATATGTTTTAGCTCTTTTAGCATAGAGTATAGTTGCAAAAGTTTACTATTTATGCTATTTGCTAAGATACCAAAAAGTGTAAAATAACTCTTAGTATGTAACATCTTCTCCTCCTTTTTGTATTTGTGGTTTATAAAATGGATTATATCTATATTTGATTTAAAAGATAAGTAGTTTATATGATACTTATAGCCTCTTATAGGGCTAAAGTTCATAAGAATAAAGCTTAGTTAAATTATTTTTAACAACTTTTATAGCATAATATCAAAAGTTAAATCAACAAAGGGATGTGAGTATGAGATTTCCAGCACCATTAAAATCAAATTCTACAAAAGTACTTCTTCTAGGAAGTGGCGAACTAGGCAAAGAGGTTATTATAGAAGCAGGAAGGTTAGGTATAGAGACTATTGCTGTTGATAGCTATATCAATGCCCCAGCAGCATTAGTAGCAAGTAGATCATATGTTATCAATATGAAAAACAAAGATGAGGTTTTAGAAGTTATCAAAAAAGAAAAACCAGATTTTATCCTACCAGAGATAGAGGCTATTAGCATAGATGCACTTTTTGAGGCTGAGGAGATGGGTTTTTGTGTGATACCAAATGCCGAAGCAGTAAATAAAACAATGAATAGAAAAAACATAAGAGTATTTGCTGCTGAGGAACTTGGGCTAAAAACTAGTAAATATTTCTTTGTAAAGAGCTTTGATGAGTTAGAAACGGCTGCACAAAAGCTAGGTTTTCCTTGTGTTATTAAGCCTGTTATGAGTAGTAGTGGACATGGGCAAAGTATAGCTAAAACAAAAGAGGATTTAGCCAAATCTTGGGAGATAGCAAAAGAGGCTAGAGGTGATGCTAGTGAGCTAATAGTTGAAGAGTTTGTTAAGTTTGATTATGAGATCACTTTACTAACTGTACGAAACCAAATAGAGACAACATTTTGTGAGCCTATAGGGCATATCCAACAAGATGGGGATTATATATTTTCATGGCAACCTATGCAAATGAGTGATATGGCACTAGAAAAATCAAAAACTATAGCCAAAAAAATAACTGATGGACTAGGTGGAAGAGGGCTTTTTGGTGTGGAGCTTTTTGTAAGTGGTGATGAGGTTTATTTTAGTGAAGTAAGTCCTAGACCTCATGATACTGGTATGGTTACTATGATAACACAAAGTCAAAGTGAGTTTGCTTTGCATATTAGGGCTGTACTTGGATTGCCTGTTGATTTTGTTACATATGGAAGTGGTGCAAGTGCTGCATATAAGGCACAGACAAGTAGCTTTGCTCCAGTGGTTGAAGCTAGTTCGGAAGTTTTTACAAAAAACAGTTACTTAAGAGTCTTTGGTAAGCCTAGTAGCCATAAGGGTAGAAGAATGGCGGTTGTTTTGACTTATGATAGGGATGATGTAAACAAAGCCTTAGAAAGTGCAAAAGAGCTTATAAAAAAGGTGAGTGATTCTTAAGAGATTTTATTTCTTATAAGCTTAATTTAAAATACGATACAATGTATAAGATGGCTAAAAATGATTGACAATAAAGAGTGTAGTTGTATTAGTCATAAGATATGAAGTGTTTTTTCTAGAAGTGATACTTTAATGTTAGAAGTTAGTTTGGAAGCTTGATTTTTGTTTTTAGTACTTTTTGTGAACGTAATAGTATAAATAAGAGTAAGCAACAATAAACTATTAACTAATTTATTCAATAAAGCTAATAATAATAAATGTTGTACTAGAATTATAGTGGTACAATTAATTTATGGAGTTAATATGAATATAATTTCTTTTAAATCTATCATTTTATTTATGATGGCTTTTATCCTAAGTGCTTGTGGCAATGCAACTAAAATACAAGAGCAAGAAATACAAC
>JAAYJJ010000121.1 GCA_012522985.1 Aliarcobacter butzleri | reverse complement strand
TTTATATAGAGTTTTTATCTATTTTTAGCTATTTTTTATCTTTTTGAGTATAAATATTTTATAGCTTCATATGAATTATCAAAAATTTTATCACTATATCTTAATAATTACTCTTTTGTACCATATCCACTAAGCACACCTAAACCTGTTATATTAGCACTATTTGAAGCTATTAAATCAAGTTTTGTATCTCCTATCATATAGATATCACCTCTATTTATATCTATTTCCATCTTTTTAAGTGCTTTATAGATTGGTTCTGGATCTGGTTTTGGGTTGATAACATCTTCTCTTCCTACTAAACATTCAAAATAGTGATCTATATTAAGGTGAGCCAAAAGAGGATATGAATATTTGGCTGTTTTTGTAGTAACTACACCCAATCTAGCAAAACTTGCAGCCAATTCCAAACTCTTAATAGCATCTTTTAATAAAATCGTTTGTTCACAAGATATATCTCTATACCTTTGTCTATATAGATCAACAAACTCACTACTATGCTTTGGACTTACCCCTAAACTCTCAAACATTATCTCCAATGGATATCCAATCAATGCCTTAATCTTTTCAATATTTGGTTTATCTATAAACTCTTTTTGTTCAAAAACATAATCGAATGTTCCTGTTATTGCATCTGTTGAATCTATAAGTGTTCCATCTAAATCAAACAATACTACTCTTGTCAAACTTAATCCTTTATATTATAATGTTTAATAATCTTACTTTTATAATAGTTAATATACAATAGCATAATAAGATTAAAATTAAGTATAATTATGGTTAAAGAAATTTTAAAAAACACTACTATACTATATGTTGAAGATGAAAAAACTATAAGAGACAATACTTCTATGGTTTTAGGCATAGCTACAACGAAAAAGATTATTGTAGCAAGTGATGGACAAGAGGCATATAAGCTTTTTTTACAATATCAAGATACAATTGATATTTTGGTAACAGATATAAATATGCCTTTTTTATCTGGTTTAGATCTTATAGAAAAGATCCAACAAACTCATCCTGAACTTCCATCTATCATCACAACAGCTTATAATGATTTGGAGTATCTCCATAGAGCTATTGAGCTAGGTGTAGCTGGTTTTGTTTTAAAACCACTAGATTTACATAAACTTATACATACTATTGCTAAGGCTCTTATGCCTATTATCTTAAAAAAAGAGTTAATAGCAACAAATGAAGAGCTAATAAAACTAAATCAAGAGCTTGAAGAGAAAGTACTTCAAAGAACAAAAGAGCTTGAGCGACTAGCAAATATTGATCCTTTGACTGGTATCTCAAATAGAAGAGACTTTTTTAATAAAGCTACATCTATGCTTGAAGATAGTAGAGATAAGCAAATCTTTGCTGCTATGATTGATTTGGATAACTTTAAACTATTAAATGATAACTATGGACATGCCTTTGGTGATGAAGTACTAAAGCAAGTAACCTCAACAATTGGTAGTTTTTTGGATAATGAAAAACAGATATTTGGAAGATTGGGCGGTGAGGAGTTTGCTATAATCTCTTCTTTTTCTTCACAAAAGGAGTTTATTGATAAAATGGAAGAGATAAGAGAGTCTGTTTCTAATATAAATTTTGATTTTAATCAAAAAATAGTAAATACAACCATAAGTTTTGGTATAGCATCAAAAGAAGAAGATGAAGATATCAACTCTTTATTATCTCGTGCAGATCATGCTCTATATGAAGCAAAAGATGGTGGAAGAAACAAAGTTATCTTTAGAAGTAGAACTTAGTTACTCTTTTTCCCAATCAAGATGATTATGCCATATACCAGTAAATGCTGGTTCGATATTTTTAATCTTTCTATTAACTACCATTATAGAGTCTGGAATATATAAAAATAGATATGGTATATCTTGTGTTATTTGTTTAAAAATCTCTTTATAAACTATGGATAATTTTTCCCTATCTATAATACCTATAGAATCATCTATCAACTTATCAACACTTGGATTATGATATCCTACAAAGTTAAATCCACCCATTTTATCTGAACCACTATGCCAAATCTGCTTTGCATCAGGTGTAAGTGACATAGACCAGCCCAATATAACAGCTTCAAAGTTTCGTGGATGAACTACTGTATTTAAAAATGCTTGCCACTCTAAAACCCTTATTTTCATCTCAACACCTACTTGCTTTAACTGATATTGGATAATCTCTGCTGCATTTATTCTAATATCATTACCTGAATTTGTTACTAGCTCAAAAGAAAAAGGATTATTTTCATCATAACCTAAAGTTTTTAGGATATATTTTGCTCTTTGTTTGTCTCTTTGTGGGGTTTTTACCTCTTCATTATAAGCATATGTATTTGGCAAAAAAGGTCCATTACAAACTTTGCCATAACCTAAAAAAAGTATATCTACAAGCTCTTGTCTATCTATGGCCAAAGATAGTGCCTCTCTTATTTGTTTATCTTTAAATTTATCATTTTTTAGATTAAATCCTAAATATGTATATGCAAAACTCTCTTGAGTAATCAGCTGATAGTTTTCAAAAAAACTTTTATCAACTTGTCTTGATATTTGCATAGGACTAAGCCCTCCTATATCAAGACTATTTTGTTTTAACATCAAAAAGCTAGTATTTGGATCTGGAACAAATTTATAATAGATCTTATCAATATTTGGTTTTTTTATAAAATACTGTTCATTTGCAATTAGCTCTATATCACTTGAAGCCTTAAAAGAGTTGAGCTTATATGGACCTGTTCCTATTGGACTTTTATTAAAGCTACTTGTCATTAGATCTTTTTCATCTTTTAGTATATGATATGGCAAAACACCACTCATCCAGATCTCCAAAGCTTTATAATATGGTTGTTTATAGATTATTTTAATAGTATAATCATCAATAATCTCTACACTTTTTACTACTTCAAAGCTACTAACTATAGAGTTAAAAACCTTAGGTGACATAATAGTTTCATATGTAAATAAAACATCTTTGGCATTAAATTTTTCTCCATCATGCCATAAAACATTCTCTTTTAGTTTAATAATTAGCGTAGTTTCATCTTCAAAATAGTAAGAACTTGCTAAATCCTCTACAACATTCCCATCTTTATCATATTTAAAGAGTCCATTAAAAAGATGATCAGCTATTTGGGTACTTGCACTATCATTTGCTAAGATAGGATTTAACCTACTAGGGCTTGATGAAATTGTTAGGTTTAAAACTGAAGCATTTAGTGAGTAAGAGAGTAATACTATATAAAAAAAATGCCAAAAAGAGTATATTCTTCTTGGCATTATAAAACTTTTTAGAAAAAAGAGAATCAAATCGATTATCTTTTTGAAAATTGTGGGCTTCTTCTTGCTTTTTTCTTTCCGTATTTTTTTCTTTCTACAGATCTTGAATCTCTTGTTAGTAGTCCATATGGTTTTAAAACTGCTCTAAATTGCTCATCATAAGCAACTAAAGCTCTACTTATACCATGTCTTACAGCACCAGCTTGAGATGAAAATCCACTTCCCATAACTACAACTTTTACATTTACAGAAGATGCTTGTTTTGTAACTTCAAGTGGTTGCATTAATTTTTTCTTAATAGCTTCTAATCCACCTAACCATTGATCTATATCTTGACCATTTATTGTTAGCGTCCCATTTCCATTTTCAAGCCATACTTTTGCTACAGCTGTTTTTCTTCTACCAGTTGCATATACTTTTGCCATTATTATTATCCTTTAATCTGTGCAGTGTGTGGATGAGTCTCACCCGCATATACTTTAAGTTTTTTTAACATTGCATTACCAAGTTTTGTTTTTGGAAGCATCCCTCTTGTAGCTAGTTTATATAGCTTTTCAGGGTTTTTTTCAAGCATATCAGCCATTTTATGAGTTTTTGTACTACCAAAATAACCTGAATGTGTATAATAGTTTTTTGTTTCCATTTTATTACCGCTAAATAGTGCTTTTGAAGCATTGATAATAACAACAAAATCACCACAATCAACATTTGGTGTAAAGCTTGGTTTGTTTTTTCCTCTTAAAATTGTTGCTGCTTCAGTGATAATTCTACCAAAAGTCTTACCATTTGCATCTAATACTATCCAATCTCTTTGGATTTCTGATGCCTTTGCCATTTTTGTAAATTTCATCTATATCTCCAGATACTTTAAGTTGAGATGGAATAGTATTATAATTTTTCTTAAACTTTACTTAAATTAAGGCTTTCTTAAAGATATTATTTCTCTTTTCTATAGTTTAATTATATTTTAAGCCTTTCATAATCTTAACCTAAAGTAAATTATAGTATAACTATAAAAAAAAGTCAATTTAAGGACATTTAATGGATATTCAAACTTTAGGAAAAATAAACAAAGAGACTAAAAAACTCCAAAGTGAATTTTCCAAGTTTTCTTTGGCACTACTTTTTCTAGCTATTGTTACAATATGGGCTTACGCCTCTCATGGTATTCATGATAGTAGTATATTTTTAATCTTAGGTGCTTTATTTGGTGCATATATGGCTATGAATATAGGTGCAAATGATGTAGCTAACAACGTAGGTCCTGCTGTTGGATCTGGAGCTATGACGCTTTTTAGTGCTATTATTATAGCAGCTGTTTTTGAATCAGCTGGAGCCTTTATAGCTGGAGGTGATGTTGTAAATACTATAAGAAATGGTATTATAGATCCTACCAAAATAGAAGATGTTAATATCTTTATATGGGTAATGGCGGCATCTTTGCTTAGTGCTGCTATATGGTTAAACTTTGCTACTTCTATAGGAGCTCCTGTTTCTACTACTCACTCTATTGTAGGTAGTATTTTAGGTGCTGGTATAGCTGCTGCTGGAACTGGTATAGTGATATGGGAGAAATTAGGGGCTATAATATTTAGCTGGGTTATATCACCACTTTTTGGGGCTTTGATAGCTGCTGGGTTTTTGTTTTTTATTAAAAAGAAGATTATTTATAAAAAAGATGTAATAAGTGAAGCAAAAAAAATAGTACCTTTACTTATAGCAACTTTAGCATGGGCTTTTGGAACATATCTTATATTAAAGGGCTTTCAAAATATTATTAAAATCTCTTTTTTATTAGCTTCACTTATAAGTCTTGCTATTTCAACTAGTGTCTATTTTTATGTTAAAAAACTTATAATCAAACAAAGCCACAAACTATCAAATGGTAGAGATAGTGTAAATTTACTTTTTAATATTCCTTTAGTTTTTGCTGCTGCATTGCTTAGTTTCGCTCATGGAGCAAATGATGTTGCCAATGCTATTGGACCACTTGCTGCTATACATGATGCAGTAGTAAACCAAGGTGGTGATATAACTAGTGCTGTTGGGATTCCTTTTTGGGTTATGGCTGTTGGAGCTGTTGGTATAGCACTTGGACTAGTACTTTATGGTCCAAAACTTATCAAAACTGTTGGTAGTGAGATAACAGAACTTGATCAAATAAGAGCTTTTTGTATAGCAATGTCTGCGGCATTAACTGTAATAGTTGCATCACAGTTTGGAATACCAGTAAGCTCAACTCATATTGCTATTGGTGCTGTTTTTGGTATTGGCTTTTTAAGAGAGTGGTTAAATCTAATAGATAAAACTCTTCTTTCAGAAGTAAGAGAAAAGCTAAAACAAGATAAAAAAGAGCTACAAGAAAAACAAGATAAATTAAATGAACTTATAACAGTAGAGTCAAAAAATAAAAAAGATTATGAACATATAGTAGCACTTTATAAAGCTATTGAAGAAAAAGAAGATGTTGTTAAATTTGAGAAAAAAGAGTTTAAAACTGCAAAAAATGCACAACTTGTAAAAAGAGATGTAGTTAAAAAAATCCTTGCAGCTTGGCTTATTACTGTTCCTGCTGCTGCGTTTTTAAGTGCGGCTATATTTTTTATGATAAAGGGTATTATGCTATAATCTACATAAAGGAT
>JAAYJJ010000120.1 GCA_012522985.1 Aliarcobacter butzleri | reverse complement strand
TTTATTGCTCATAATAGCAGGTTCATAAGCAAAAGCAATAGGATTCCATGCACTACTTTTATGTACATATGGCTCTTTTGTAGAGATTATATCTATAATATCTGTTTCTTGTTTTTTATTTTGTTCTTCTTTTAGTTTTTTTGCAAGTTCATCTTTAGAGCTTATTGTTGTACTTGCTATCATATTTATATTACCATGTTTTTTGATAAGCTTTGTTAAGTATCTAGTATCTATATCACAAATACCTATTTTATTATTTGATTTTAGTAAGTTTGCCAAAGAGTCTTCAGCTCTAAAGTTGGAATAAGCATCATTATAAGATCTTACTATTACTCCACTAGCATGTACTTGATTGCTCTCAAAATCATCTTTATTAATACCAACATTTCCTATTTCTGGTGTATTAAAAGAGATAAAAAGTCCATAACTACTAGGATCTGTTATACTCTCTTGATAAGCAGTAAAAGAGGTATTAAAAACTAGCTTCCCTACACAAGTAGTATCTGCACCAAACGAATTTGCCTCAAAAAAATCTCCATTTTCTAAATACAACCAAACTTTTTGCATTATTTCTCCTTCTTGCAAAAATTATAAAATATGACGCCTATTTTTATAATAACCCTCGTTTGCCTAATTCTTCTTCATATAATCTATTATAAACCAACTGATAATCTTCGCTTCCTGGGATTAACTTTCTTTTATAGTTTTTAATCTTCTCATATACCGTTTTATCTGCTTCTTCAAAACCTTTTACAAACTCCTCAAAAGATGATACAATAATATTTTTGACTTGATTATCACTTACTGTAAAGTGTATATAGTCCTCTTCCCATAAAAAATCTATTATTTTATGAGCTATATCACTAAACCTATCTTCTTGGCTTAAAATAACTCCATGTTCGTTTGCCATTCTCTTTTTTGCCATCCAAAAAAGTTGTTTATAATCTGCTTGATAAAACTCTATATCACTCTCTTTGTTGTCTAAAATAGCATTTACTTTTTCATCAAGAGCATTTTCATTTTCTATATCTTCATCTATTATTCTTTCAATCTCTTGAACTATACTATCTTTATCTTTTCTAACCTCTATAAAATCACATCTAAGTAGATCTCTAGCTATTTTTTGGGAGATATATGGTGTATGCTGTAACTTTATTTTCATTAAAACCTCCTTTTTAGATTATCTTATTATTGTATCATCTCTTTCTGGACTTGTAGATACTATTCCTACTTTTACTCCAGTTATTTGTTCTATTGTATTTATATACTCTTTAGCTTCAATAGGAAGTTTATCAAACTCTCTTATTCCTTTAACACTACTCCAGCCCTTTACCTCTTTGTAGATAGGTTTTACATTTTCTAGATCACTTGGAGCATAATCTATCACTTTACCATCCAACTCATAAGCTACACAAATCTTAATAGTATCAAAACCATCTAAAACATCAAGTTTCATCAAAGAAAGATCATCACATCCATTTAGTTTGGCTGCATATTTTACTAATACTGCATCAAACCATCCACATCTTCTTACTCTTCCTGTTGTTGTCCCTTTTTCCATACCAACTTCAGCCATAGTTTGCCCATCTTTGCCAAAATCTTCTGTAGGAAATGGCCCATTACCTACTCTTGTACAATAAGCTTTTACTATCCCCGTTACTTTACCTATTTGTTTTGGATTAAGTCCAAGTCCACTACAAGCTCCAGCACTTATAGTATTTGAGCTTGTTACATAAGGATATGTTCCATGATCAATATCAAGCATAGTTCCTTGTGCACCTTCAAGAAGTACTTTTTTACCACTATCTAAAAAGTCCCAAACCATATTTGTAGTATTTACTATATATGGAGCTAATATCTTTTTATATTCGCTAACTTCTTTTAAAATCTCCTCTTTTGATGGAGTTTGAATCTTCATAGCTTCAAAAATAGAGCTATAAAACTCAAAATACTCTAAAATCTTCTCAACTAAACTATTTGGATTTAAAAGCTCTCCTACTCTGTGCCCTGTTCTATTTATCTTATCTGCATAAGATGGTCCTATTCCTTTACCTGTAGTACCTATAGCTTTATTTCCTTTTAGCTCCTCTTTTGCTCTATCAATCATAGAGTGGTAGCTAAGAATCAAATGTGCTTTATCACTTATAAAAAGTCTTCCTTCTAAGCCTTCAAATTGTGACATCTCTTTTATTAAGTCACTTGGACTTACAACCACACCATTACCTATGATATTGATTGCTTTTGGATTTAGTACCCCTGAAGGAATCAAATGCAAAGCATATCTTACTCCATCAACCCAAATAGTATGCCCTGCATTATGCCCACCTTGGTACCTACAAACAACATCATATTGTTGTGCCAACATATCAACAATCTTGCCCTTACCCTCATCTCCCCATTGAATACCAACTATTAAATCTGCCCTCATTTTACCCTTCTTAAAATTTATTTATCTATAATTTTCATAACATTATCTGTATATAATGCAAATCCCAAAGAGTCTATCTCTTCACTTTTATAGCTTCCACCTATCATAAGTACCAAATTATCATAAATTACTCTATAATAAATATCATCATAATATTTTATTGAGGTATAATATAGTGGAGACAATACTATTTTATCATACATAAAAAACATTGAAACATTTTTTAACTTTATTAACTCTTCTTTTATATTTTGAGGCATCATATCTAAAACCTCATCACTTATATCATCTTTTGTATTTATTTGTAATAGTTTATTTAACCAATCAATCCCATAAGCCTCTATTTTTGCATAATCTGCATTTTTAAAAAGATCTATATCTATGTTAAAATCTTGTGCTATAAGTTGTGGAATATTGATATTAGATAGTTGTAATGTTGCTTCAAGCTTAAGATCTTGTATCATATCAAGGCTTAATGCAATAATATCTGATATATCATCATGTTCTATCCATTCACATCCTATTTGATAATACTCACTAGATGGATAGTTAAATACAGGCTGTATATAAAACCACTTCTTATGACTAGTTGTTCTTCCTAATCTTTTAGTTATAATCCTAACAACATCTAAGCTAGAATCAGCCCTAAGAGCTAGTTCATTGTTCTCTTCATCAAAAATCTTGATAAGCTTCTTAGGATCATCTATACTTTGATGTTGCCCATAAGAAAAGTTTGGAGTTACTACCTCCTCAAATCCATTTCTTAAAAGCATCTCACTAAGTAAATACTCTAGCTCTCTTTTTTTTCTAGCACTTTTTCCAAAATATAGCCTACTACCCTTTGGGATTTCATGTTCTAAAATCACTTATTAAACTCCAAAATATATTTTATTAAATACCTCATTTGCCTTTCCGTCAAATTTCCTAACACCTATTTTATCAAGAGCTAGTTCTATAGCATTAACAGCCCACGCCGCCTCATAAGGTGCTACTAAACCCATATGGTTAATCCTAAAAATCTTACCTTTTAGATGATCTTGGCCTCCAGCTATATTGACATCAAAATCCTCTTTTAAGATTTTTCTTATCTTACTTGTATGCTCACTTATAATAGTTGTCATAGCATTTGCTGGAGATTTTGGATATATTTGTAAACCTATACTCTTTAGTGCTTCTTTTGTAGCTTCTGCTCTAAGAGTGGTATCACGATATAGTTTATCATATCCATCTGATTTTAGCTTTTCTAAAATAGCCTTTAGCCCTATAGTTAAAGTTGTAGCAGCTGTCCAAGCAGTAGTACTTTCTCTTTGTTTTTTAAGCTCTGTTTTTAAGTTTAGATAATATCCAAATGGTTTAGCTTCAAGTTTATCTATAGCAAGTTTACTTAAACCTATCATAGCAAGTCCTGGTGGCAACATCAAAGCCTTTTGGCTACCTGTTATAAGTGCATCTATACAAGAAGTATCTATCTTTTCTACACCAACAGCAGTGATACCATCAGCTACTACTATAATATTTGGATTTATCTCTTTAGCTTTTTTTGCTATAGCTTCAACTGGATGTCTAAGTCCTCCAGCACTTTCACATATTTGTATAAAAAGAGCATCTATATCACTATTTTCTTTTAAAGCCTTTTCTACATCATCTACACTACAAGGAGTGTCCCATTCGTATTTTAGCTCTACTTTAGATATAGCATAAGCATCACATATCTTACCAAATCTCTCTCCAAACTTTCCAGAATTTACTGTTAAAGCTTTTTTATGTGTAAAATTCGTAACACAAGCTTCCATAGCTCCAGTGCCACTACTTACAAGCATAATAGCATCATCCATATCAAGAAGCTCTATTAAAAGTTCTCTAGTCTTTGCAAATATCTCTTCAAACTCTGGAGTTCTATGGTGCAAAGTCTCACCACTCATAGCAACTCTAACAAACTCAGGTACAGGGGTAGGTCCAGGGGTTAGTAACATTATCTTTCCTCTTGTATAAATAATATATCTTTTACAAAACCTAGTATTTTACTATATATATGATTAAGAGCAAATTAAAATATAAAACGATATAGATATCTTAGCACAATTCAACACTCAAAAAGAGACTATAAGCTAGTG
>JAAYJJ010000119.1 GCA_012522985.1 Aliarcobacter butzleri | reverse complement strand
GATAAACTCTCAAGCTTAACTACTGCTATAGCTAATATATCTTACGATATTAATAATGAATTTAAAATATTAGAACACAAAATCATATCTGATAATAAAAAAACAAATCAAATAAATAGAGTTTTTACTATTATATTAATAGTGCTTATCTCTATTTTACTTATGAGTATGCTTTTAGTTATCTCTAGAGATATTCAAAAAAAGCTTTTGATTATTCAAGATGGTCTATTTTCATTTTTTAGTTTTTTAGGGCAAGAGACAAATAACTTTAAAAAGATCAATCTAAATAGTAAAGATGAGTTTGGAATAATGGCAAAAACCATTAATGAAAATATTAAGAAGATAAAAAAGATTATTTTATATGATGAACTTACATCTTTAAAAAATAGAAAAAAACTTTTTATTGATTTACCTAATTTTCCTGATCCTAAAATAGCACTTTTTGATATAGATAACTTTTCTAATATAAATGATTTTTATGGCAATGAAATGGGAGATTTTTTATTAAAAGAGGTTGCTAATATATTATCAACACATATTTATAAAACAAGTAGTGTTTATAGATTTACAAATGATAAGTTTATAATCTTAAGTACACTTCATAAAGATGAATTTATAAAAATGATAAATGACTTAATCAATACTATCAAAAAATATGACTTTGAACATAAAAACTTTAAAATAAGAATCTCACTAAGTGTAGCAATCTCTTTTGAACATCCAAAAATACTTCTAAATAGTGTTGAAGCTGCATTAAAAGAGCTCAAAAAACATAGACTCTCATATCTTGTATATGATAGCTCACTTCGTATAGAAGAAAATATCAAAAATAATATCTATTGGACTACAAAAATAAAAAATGCTATTGAAGAAAGTAGATTTACTGTACATTATCAAGCTATATACAATAACCAGACTCAAAAAGTAGAAAAGTATGAATCCTTAATAAGAATGATAGCCAAAGATGGAAGTATTATTACACCATATTATTTTTTGGATTTTGCAAAACAATCAAAACAATATATAGAATTAACAAAAATAGTTTTGGAAAAATCATTTGCAATGTTTGAAAATAATGATTTTGAGTTTTCTATAAACTTAACAATTGAAGATATTTTATCTGAAGAGATTAGAAAACTTATCAACCAAAAACTACAAAATAGCTCATTTCATGGTAGGGTTGTTTTTGAGATAGTAGAGAGTGAGGGTATTGAGAATACTGAATTAATAACAAACTTTATACAAACATTGAAACAATATGGATGTAAAATAGCTATAGATGATTTTGGTACAGGGTATTCTAACTTTGTTTATCTTTTAAAACTAGCTCCAGATTATATCAAAATAGATGGTTCAATGATAAAAAACATAGATAGTAACCAAGAACACTATCAAATAGTAAAGACTATTGTTGATTTTGCTAAGGTAAAAAATATCAAAATAATTGCAGAATTTGTATGTAATGTAGATGTTTTTAACAAAGTCAAAGAGCTTGGTATTGATTATTCACAAGGATATTATATAGCTATGCCAAATAAGAGCTTATAAGCACCTATTATAAGTGCTTATCAAACTCATCAACACCGCAAGTAATGCTTTTGTTACTAACTATAATAGGTCTTTTAAAAAGCATATGTTCTTTTAAAAGCCACTCTTTTTTGCCCTTGTCATCAAGATTTAGCTCTTTTAGTTGTAGTTTTTTATAAGTAGTTCCTTTTGTGTTTAAAAGCTTATCTAAAGGAATATATAAAAGCCATTGATCTAACTCTTGCTCTGTAAGTTTAACCTTTTTTAGATCTATAAATTCATACTCTATATTTTTTTCATTAAAAAAGCTAAAAGCCTTCTTCACACTACCGCAAGTTTTGATTCCATATATCTTCATAATACTACTCTAAAATTTTAGGAACTACAAAATACCCATTCTCACTTTTTGGAGCATTTCTAAATAAAGTAGAAACAAACTCTTCATCTTTTTGTACGATATCCTCTCTCAAAGGTGTACCACCTTTTAAAGTAGTATAACTAGCTTCAACTCCACTTACATCTATAGAGTTTAAATTATCTATAAAAGTTAAAATATCTGAAAATTCACCTTTTAAAGACTCTTTTTGCTCTTTGCTTATCTCTATACTTGAAAGTTTAGCCAATTTGTCTAATAATTTATCATCTACTACCATTTTTACCCTATTTTGTATAATTTTAGATAATTGTAGCATATTTTTGTTAAAACTATTCACTTTTTTCAAATTTTGTGATATAATTTTCTTAATAATAGATTAAATACTATCTAAACTTTAAGGAGGTATATTATGGAACTTGGAAGAATAGCTCAAATAGATAGCTACAAGGATAATATCGCTCAAAATATCCAAAAGGTTGAGCCAGTAAAAGAGTCTTTGCTAAAGGTACAAAATGATCTTCAAGGGGATCAAAAAAGTACATCTGAAAAGATCCAAGAGCTAAATGAAGTAGTGATCAACAGTGCTAAGTTTGGTTTCAATGATAAAAGCGGTGACTTCTATGTAAAAATCCTAAAAGAAGAAAACGTTATCGCACAATATCCATCAGAGGATCTTATGAAACTTAGATCTTATACTAAAAGCCTTGATCAACAAGGTGAATAGTGTAATATAGTAGCCTATCACTTTTGGTGATAGGCTACTTTTAAAAATGGTTGAAAGTTTATAATTTTAGTTATACTATAACTAAATAAATATTTAAATACTACTTAACTATAAGTTTTCTTGTATCATTTTTTGTATATTTCAGAAAATGAGTCTTTACAAGTCAGGTCACTTGAAAATTTTGATTCAAATCTTTCATCATTAAAGTTGTAGTTTCAAGTAATTCATTGACCTCTTTTTTGCAAATATTAAAAATGACTTCAGCATCTAAATCAAAGTAATGATGGGATAAAATATCTCTAATTCCTTTTACATTTTTCCATGGAATATTTGGATATTGTATTAGAAGTTGATTATTGGATAATTTATCAATATTCTTAAATCTCTCCCCAATAGCTGATAATCTCATAGCAATGCTATCAAGTTTTTGAAGTCCATTTTCATCTTTTAAAAAATCATCACTTGAATCGATATTCTTAGCTCTTTTTTGAATTAGTTCTAAAGAAAACTTAATATCTTCAAGAGTAGAAAGAATCATCTCTTTTTGTTCATTATGCATATATTAAATCTTTTTGAATCATTTTTAGCAAGATAGGTTTGATATTTTTATGTTCTCTCATAATATCAACTTTTCTATTTAAATCATTCTCTATTTGTTCTTTTATAGCTACCATATTAAATAACGATGGCTTCATTTTTACAAAAATATCTATATCGCTATTTTCTGATGCTTCATCTCTTGCATAGCTTCCAAATAGTCCTATTTGCTCAACACTATATTTATTTTTGAATTCGGAATAATGCTCTTTTAAATAGTTTAAGATATTCGTTTTATCAATATTTTTTGACATTATAATACCCACCCCCTAAATTTTTATTCTAAATATCTTAACAATAGGCTTTTATATGTATTGGTAATTTTATCGAAACTGTTATGAATAGTGACTTAAAAATCTAATATTATCTGCTTTAAGAGATATGAATTTTAGTTCTAATTTAAATCTGTAAAGGGTATAAATTGTTTGATGCGGTAAATATCCTTCTTTTTCTAAATGATTAAATCTTTACCGTGAATTTTACCGCAATAAGTATTTGATATTAATAGATTTATGTGTACATCTATGTATATGATAGATAAAGAAATATCGATTTGATAGGCTTGGGTTGATATATAAATGGCACGCCTAGAGGGAGTCGAACCCCCAACCCCCAGATCCGAAGTCTGGTGCTCTATCCAATTGAGCTATAGACGCATAATATAGTTATTGAGTATATTTTTATTCCCAAGATAGACTTGGAAATAAAAACTAAAATTTATAGTAGTAATTGTATCTTATTGCTTGTTAAAAGATGATGAAATTATACTCATAAACTCATCTTTTGTTTTTTTATTCTCTTTAAAAGCACCTCTTAAAGCTGATGTTACCGTAGTAGAGTTGATTTTTTCTACACCTCTCATCTCCATACACATATGTCTAGCATCAAGTACTACTGCTACCCCTTTTGGATTGATAGCTTCACTAATAGCATCTGCTATTTGCTCAGTCATCTGCTCTTGGATTTGCAATCTTCTAGCAAAAACATTGACTATTCTTGGTATTTTACTAAGTCCCACTACTTTACCATCAGGTATATAAGCAACATGAGCTTTACCAATAATTGGTAACATATGATGTTCACACATAGAATAAAACTCTATATCTTTTACTACTACCATCTCATCATTTGTAGTAGAAAAAAGTGCCGAATTTAATATCTTTATAGGATCTTGTTTATATCCTTGACACATAAACTCATAAGCCTTTCTTACCCTAGCTGGAGTTTTTTCTAATCCTTCTCTTGTAGTATCTTCTCCAACATAATCTAAAACAAACTTTATAGCCTCTTCAAATTTTTGCTCTTCTTCTACTTTTTTATCCAACACCTATCCTTTTTATTATTTTATTAAATTACCCATATCCCAAATAGGTAACATTAAAGCACTTATAACCCATAAAATCATACTACCTACAAATATTAAAAACAGAGGTTCTACAACTGCTGATAAAAATCTAATATGATTTTCAAGTTTTTCATAAAAAATCTTCTCTATCTCTTTTGTAACATTATCAAGTCGATTACTTACTTCTCCTGCAAAAATAAGCCTTATTGTTAATTCATCAAATATATCAGCTTTTTCAAATGCCGTAGTTATAGAGTTACCGCCTTTGATATCTTGTTGTATTTGTTCTAACCTAGAGTTAAAAAAACTATTTGTAACCATAGTTTTAGAGTACTCCAAAGCCAAAGCAAACCTATATTTAGAATCAACCAAACTCTCTAAAGTCAAAAAAAACCTATGCATTTGCCACGCATATATCAATCTACTAACAATAGGAATTTTGCTAAATAATATTCTATCAACTTTATGTTTAAAATCAAAAGAGTTTTTAAGCATAAATTTGAAAAAACCAGCAAATATTAAGAAAAAAAGCATTAAAATAAGTCCATAATCTAGAATTATACTTTTTACAAATAAAAGAGTTCTTGTAATAAAAGGTAAAGTACTTCCAAATTGTTGATACATCCCCTCAAACTCTGGTACAACATAATTAAATATAATAACCATAGCTAAAATAAAAAATATCATTACTACTATAGGATATGCTAAAGCTGAAAATATCCTCTTTTTAGACTCTTTTGCTAGATTTAAAACCTTAACTAGATTATTTAAAGCTTTTTTTATATCACCACTATCAAAACCAACCTTAAAAAATAAAATAGGTAATACTCCTATTTGTTTTTGATATTTAATAAGAGCTTTTTCTAAATTATCGCCTTTATTTAATGCTATTAGTATATCTGTTAAGATCTCTTTATAATGAGTGTTTTTTGTATTTTTTAAAAGTAGCTCTACTCCATCAGCAAAACTAAGGCTAGAATTAACTATAATAGATAGCTCTTTAAATAAAGATTCTATATTTTGTTTAAATAAAAATATCTCTATTCTTTTTTGCTCTTTTATGCTAATTACATCATACTTTTCTTTATACTCATCAAGCAAACTAGATATTATTGTTTGCTTACAAAGTTTACCATCTTTTATAAATGTTATTTTATATTTCATTTTTGCAATACCAATAAAAGCTCTTCTTTTGTAGTTATATTTGACTTGACTTTTTGCATACCATCATCAAACATAGTAATAAACCCTTTTTCTAAGGCTTGGGCTTGGATTTGTATATGATTTGCCCTATTAGAAATAAGCTCTTCTATAGTTTTGTCTATTTGTAATACTTCACTAACAACTATCCTACCACTATAACCCGTATAATTGCACTTAATACACCCTTTGATATTCATACATTCACATCGTTTTCTAAGTAATCTTTGAGCTATCACACATTTTAAAACTGTTGCTATCAAAAAATGTTCACCTTCAAGATCTAATAATCTAAAAATAGTACTAATAGCATCATTTGTATGAAGTGTAGCAAATACCAAATGTCCAGTCATAGAGGCTGTTATAGCACTTTTTAAAGCTTCATAATCTCTTATCTCACCTATTAACAATATATCTGGATCTTGTCTTAGTATATTTTTTAGTATTTCATGATAACTAAGTCCTATTTCGTTATTTACAGATATTTGAGTAATATTATCTATTTTATACTCTATTGGATCTTCTGCTGTTATTATCTTTTTATTTAAGCCTTTTAACTCTTTTAGTATAGAATAAAGTGTTGTTGTTTTACCACTTCCTGTAGGACCTGTAACTAAAATAAGCCCTTGAGATAAGTGAATGTTTTTTCTTATTATTTCAAGTACTTGACTAGAAAATCCTATTTTTTCAAGTTCAAACCTATCAAAATTTTTTTCTAATACTCTAATAACTATAGACTCACCATTGATTGTTGGCATAAAAGAGATTCTAAAATCTACTTCTTGAAGTAGCTCAATAGAAAACCTACCATTTTGAGGCAATCTTTTTTGTGTAATATCAAGATTTGAAAAAAGCTTCAAAACAGAGCTAATTGCCGAGGATATCTCTTTATCAAATCTAAAAAACTCTATTAAAACCCCATCAATTCTAAACTTAATAGTTATAATTTCAGACATCTCCTCTATATGTATATCACTTGATTTTTTACTTACTGCAAATATAACTATTTTATATATAAAATCTTTTATTGTTTGTTGAGTAAAGCCTTCTATAAGTAGCTTTGACAATATAAATAGTTCTTGTTTTATAGTTATATTTTGAAGTTCAAATAAAATTTTTTCTTGATTTAAATCTATAGTTTTTATGGCAACTTTATATCTATCTTTGAAGCTTGATATATCAGACTCTTTACAAATCATACAAGTTATATAAAGCTCATTTTTAACAATAGGTAAGATTTTGGTTTTTTGTAAAAACTCTATATCAAATTCATCTAAAACTCTATAGTCTATTAAATAGTTTTTCAAATCTCCAACCTTATAGTTTTATTATTATATATAAATTCCACATATCTTTTTCCTATTTTAATAAGCTTATATCCCTTATAGCTCTGCCCTATTTTAATGTACTCTTTATCTATTAAAACCTCATGTTCTAAAATTGCTTTTATTTTAATTTTATGTTTTATCTTATTTTTATCTTTTGATTTATTTACAATAAAAGGGTTATTTAATAGATCTAATTCTCTTAAAAGCTCTGGATAGTTAAATATTGTCTCATAAGTATCAAACGTTACTTTTCCATTACAACATAAACTTTTATTATTTTCACAAAGTTTTATTTCAAGCTCATCAAATACTCTTTTTTTCTCTACCTCATATATAAAATTCATAGTTCCTTTAAATCCACCTTTTAGACTAAAGCCCACTCCATCAGGCTGATTTTCTAAAGAAATTAGTTTTATAGCATATCTTTTTGATATATTTTCTAGCTGTTTTATAACTACCAAATCACTATTTTTTACCTTATTTAGTTTTAGTTCATCTGGATTTTGTATCTTTTGATGAGTTATAAGCTCTTGCTTTAGTGGTATTGGTTGTTCTATAATAGTTTGCTCTTTATAAATAAAGACATAGATTAAATAGATTACTATAATAAAAGGAAGCAATATAAGCTCTATTTTTTGATAGTTTTTTAGGGAGCTATAATACTCTTTAATCTTTTGCAAAATCTAACTC
>JAAYJJ010000118.1 GCA_012522985.1 Aliarcobacter butzleri | reverse complement strand
TGTTTATAGTTTAGCTCTTAAAAAAGAGTTAAATTATGGGCATCTTATGTTCATATAAGTTATGGTAGTTAGAAGGTTTAGTTTTATAACTAATAGCAAATAACAGATAACTAATAACTATACAAAGGATTTAACATGATAGGCGCATTATGGACAGGTATTTCAGGACTTGCTTCACACCAAAAATCAATAGATAATGAATCGCACAACATAGCAAATGTAAATACAATAGGATATAAAGCATCAAGAATCTCTTTTGCTGATCAAATGTATCAAGACAAAATAGGAAAAGGTTCAAAGATCTTAGATGCAGAAAAGCTATATACTCAAGGAAATCTAAAAGTTACAGGGGTAAACTTCGATATGGCTCTTAGTGGGCAGGGTTTTTTTACTGTAAGTGATACTAGAAGTAGTGGAACAAGTGAGACATACTTTACTAGAGCTGGAAACTTCCGTATGGGTGAAGATGGAACCTTGCAAGATGCTGCTGGAAACAAAGTCCAAGGATGGGCAATGAGTCCAATAGATCAAAATGTTGATGTAATCTCATCAAATCCAAATATTAGTATCTTTACCAATGAATATAATAAACTTTTATCTTCTCAAATTATAAAGCACTCTACGTATGTAGAGACTTTTACAGCAAAATCTACAGATTATACCCAGACAGCAAAAGCAGATAACCAAACTGTTTTTACAGGATATGGGTTAAAAACAAAATCAGCTAAAATTTCTGATGTGGAAGCTTTAATCAAAGATTATACAAATTGGCTACAAAAGCTTAAAGAAAACCCAGATGGAGCATCAGCTACTTCTATGGCTCAAGTAAGTACTATAGATTTACCAGATGTTGGTACAAATGGAGCTATTTCAAAAGAGGGTGATCAAGTATATGTATATATCAATGGTAATAAGATCTCTCAAAGTTGGGATACAGATTATAATACTACTATGCAAAAGTTTGCAGATAAAATCTCAGCAATCCCTGGGTTTAAAGCTTATACAGCTCAAGCAGGAACATTCAATGCAACAACAGAAGCTGGGACAAAACAAGTAGATACTTTTAGTTCAACAACAGCACTAGGGACTAATGTAACATTAAATATAGCTAGTGCACTTGGAGCTAAGAGTGTTACTATACCTAGTACAGGAACATTAGCTGGAGATTCAAATGCTTTAATGATAGCTATAAATTCAGATATGACTTTAGCTAATCAAGTAGTTGCCAATATAGATCCAGTTACAAATGACTTAGTTATAACATCAAAAAACCCAGGGGCGGCGTTTACTTTAACACAAACAGTAGGAACAGGAAATCTAACTACTACACCTGGAAGTGCAATTGGGATACCACAAGGTATTTTAAGAATAGAATCTATGATCCCAGGGCAACAGTTTACTGTATCTGAAACAGGTATGATAACAGATGGTATTATAACTCAAGGAGTTACAGATATTAGAGTTCCACCTATAACAGGTGCAGGACTTGGTGCTTTACAATCATCTATGTTAGCTTTAGAAAAAGCTATAGTTGGTAAACAACAAGATGTATATACTCCTCAAGAGCTAGGGGAGCTTGATGGGGCGGTTTTTACATATGAAATCAAAATCTATGATAAAGATGCACAAAAAAATATAGATATTCCAGATACAGCGTCGCCTCGGGTTCCACTTACTATCAACCTTCCAGCTACTGGTGCAAGTATAGATGATATAGTTGATGCTATCAACAAAGATAGTGGGGGAAGTGGAGATTTACAAGATTATGTAAAAGCATACAATATCAATGGAAACTTGGTTATTAAAACTCTAGAGAGTAACTTTGATGTTAAATTTAGTGGAACATTTGAAAAAACTACTTCAACAGCAGTCCCAAGTGATATAGGATATAAAGAAAAAAGTCCAGAATATAGTGGTAGAGATGGTGCAGGAGCAGAGTTTATACAAGTAGTAAATACTATAGATCAAGCAGCTTCAAAAGGATCTTTGCAACTTAGACTAGATACACTAAATATCTCTGATAGTGCTTTTGGAGAGTTTAACGTAGATAGTACAGGGCTTATAACTATGAAACAAGATGGAGCAGAGTTTGCTATAGGGCAAGTAGCTATTGCGGTATTTAGTAATGAAAGAGGTTTGATACCAGTTGGAGACAATCTAGTAGCCAAATCAAGTGAATCAGGTGAACCAGTTTTTAATATAAACAATGATAAAACAGCAAAAATAGAGGGTAAAACCCTAGAGCTATCAACGGCAGATTTAAGTGAATCTTTGGTAAACT
>JAAYJJ010000117.1 GCA_012522985.1 Aliarcobacter butzleri | reverse complement strand
ATTAGATGTTTTAAAAGCTAGTGATGTTTTTATCTCTCCTACTATGAAAAGAACATTTAATCTAGAGGTTTTAAGAGCTATGCTTTATAAAAATGTAGTATTTACCTCTATAGAAAACGATATCAAAGAGATACTTGATAATTACTCTTTGATGCACTCATATAACGATATGACAGTAACTTTCAAAATAGATAGAGTATTACAAAGCCAAGCTGATCTTGATATGATAGGAGAGCAAAACTCCACTATAGCAAAAACTCTTATCCAAAATAGTCAAAAAAAGCTAGATTCACTTATTGCTGAGCTTGATATAGGCTAATGCAAAATATTTTAATCATCTATATTTAGCACTCATAGCTCAAAAGTGCTAATTATTTTAAAAACTTTAGTGAACTTTTATAAACTTAGTGATAAAATACCACTATATTAGATATTATACAACAATTTAAGGAGATTATATGGCTAAACAGCAGTTTCAAACAGAAGTAGGGCAACTATTGCACCTTATGACGCATTCATTATATTCAAATAAAGAGATTTTTATAAGAGAGCTAGTATCAAACTCTAGTGATGCGATAGATAAACTAAAATATCTAACTCTTACAGAAGAGAACCTAAAAAGCTTAGAGTGGACACCACAAATCAATATAAGCTTTGATAAAGATGATAAATCTTTAACTATAGCAGACAATGGTATAGGTATGGATGAAGAGGATTTGATAAATAATATAGGTACTATAGCTAAAAGTGGAACAAAATCTTTTGTAGAAAAGCTAACTGGAGATGCAAAAAAAGATAGCAACCTTATAGGACAGTTTGGAGTAGGGTTTTATTCTGTTTTTATGGTGGCTGAGTATGTAGATGTGATTACCAAAAAAGCAGGTTTTGATCAAGCTTACAAATGGAGTAGTGATGGTAAGGGTGAGTTTGAAATCAAGCCAGTTACTAAAGATACTCAAGGAACAGTTATATATATAAAACTAAAAGATGATGAAGTTGAAGACTTTACAAGCAAATATAAAATAGAAACTATTATTAAAAAGTACTCTGATCATATAGCATATCCTATTTTTTTAAACTACAAAGAAGAAGTAGAAGATGAAAAAACTAAAGAAAAAAGAACAGAAGATAAACATGAGCAGATAAATGCAGCAACAGCACTATGGACTTTGCCAAAATCAAAAATAAAAGAAGAAGAGTATAAAGAGTTCTATAAAACCTTGTCACATGATAATATGGATCCTTTACTTCATATACATACAAAAGCTGAAGGTGTAAATAACTTTACAACACTTTTTTATATACCACAAAAAGCTCCTTTTGATATGTATAGGGTTGATTATCAAAGTGGTATAAAACTATATGTAAAAAGAGTATTTATAACTGATGATGATAAAGAGCTATTACCTTCATATCTTAGATTTGTAAGAGGTATAATAGATAGTGAGGATTTACCTCTTAATGTAAGTAGAGAAATCCTTCAAGAAAATAGAATTTTAGCAAATATCAAACAATCAAGTGTTAAAAAGCTTCTTGGTGAGTTTAAAAAGCTATCATCTGATAAAGAAAAATATGAGACTTTTTATCAAGAATATGCAAGAGCTTTAAAAGAGGGTGCTTATCAAGACTTTACAAATAAAGATGCTATATTGGAGCTTTTAAGATACAAATCAACAAAAGCTGAAGGTTTAACATCATTTGATGAGTATAAACAAAGAGCAACTAGTGATCAAAAAGCTATATACTATATAGTAGGTGAAAATGAAAATATTATTAAAAACTCACCTTTACTAGAAAGTTATAAAAAAGCAGATATAGAGGTTCTTTTACTTGATGATAAAGAGATAGATGAGATAGTAACTCCAGCATTTATGGCTTATCAAGAGTGGTAGTTTAAAGATATCACAACTATTGATGCACCAAAGAGTGAACAAAGTGAAGAAGAGAAAAAAGAACTAGAAGAAAAATATAAAATAATAGTAGAAAAAATCAAATCCAATCTTAAAGATGAAGTTAAAGAAGTAAGAGTAAGCAATAGACTAAGTAGTAGCCCTAGTTGTGTAGTAAAAGATAGTAGTGATCCTATGGCATCAATGGCTCATATGTTTAGAGCTATGGGACAAGATATGCCAGAGTCTGCTCCTATTTTGGAGATAAACCCAGATCACGATATAATCAAAAAGCTAAATAGTTGTACAGATGAGGCACTAATAGCTGATATATCATGGCTTTTACTAGATAATGCAAAGATAAGTGAAGGTATGCCTATAAAAGATCCTATAAGCTTTGCTCAAAGATTAAATGCTATAATGACAAAAGTATTTTAAATAAAGAAGCAAGATTGAAACAAAGACTCTTATTACTATTATCTGTATTGCTCTTATTAAGTGGTTGTTCTTTAAAGCAACCACTAAATATTGATAAACAAGCTATAACTTTATATCATCAGGATAGTGAGTTTAGCTATCTGTTCCAAAATCCACATAAAAAAACTACATTTCATAGTTATGTGGCTGATGGATATATGATAAGTGATCAAAATATACATATAGAGTCTATTAAACTTCGTTCTTGGTGTATGTGGAAGGGACTTGCAAGTAGTTATTACCAAAACTTCTTAAATGCAAATCTAAAAGGCTTAAAGCTAAAGCAAAGATATAAAGAGGGTAGATATGATATCTTTTTATATCAAAAAGATGATATGGAGTTTTATTTTATCTCTACATATACAGCTAGTAGTAAGGTCTTTATTTTGGATGATGAGGGGATTTTAGCAGCTCAGTTATGTAATAAGTGCTATTTAATAGATAGATCTATGCAACTAGATAGTAAAATATACAAAAGTATGCTAGAGCGAGATATGATAGAGGGATACTTTAGTAGAATCTCAAGAAGCAGATATGATAATTAAAATAGGATTAAAATGGAAGATTTAATAAGAGATTGGGGTTATATAGTACTCTTTTTATACTCCTTTGGAGGTGGTTTTGTAGCTTTAGCAGCTGCTGGAGTTCTTAGCTTTAGTGGAGAGCTTAATATATTTATCTCTATAGCAGTTGCTGTAATAGCCAACTTTTTAGGAGATCAGTTTTTATTTTATATGGCAAGATATAATAAACACTTTGCAAAAGATATTATGAAAAAATATGGTAGAAAGGTAGCATATACTCATCTTTTGATGAGAAAATATGGAAATATCGCTATATTTATACAAAAGTATATCTATGGTGTAAAGACTTTGATACCACTTGCTATTGGGCTTACAAAATATGATGCTCAAAAGTTTATGTTTTACAATGTTTTTGCCTCTATTCTTTGGGGTATAATAGTAGGCGGTATTTCATATATGCTAGGTAATGTAGTACTTACTTATGCTGAAGATTACAAATATATAGGAGTAGCTTTAATAGTTGCTATTATAATATCTGTTTCATATCTCTACAAAAAAATCTAAACCCAAAACAAAAGTGTAACAAATATACTCAAAAGTTACACTTTTTTTCTACAAAAACTAAAATCACTTTTTAAAAAAAATATTTTCTGATATGATTACTTTTATAAAATCATAAATATTAGGAGATTTAAATGGCTTTAATAGAAGAGTATAAAGCTCATACGACTGAAAGAGAAAATCTAGGTGTTCCACCTCTACCACTTAGTGCAAAACAAACAGCACAGTTAGTAGAACTTTTAAAAGAAGATGATATAAAAGAAGCAGATTATCTACTAGAGTTAATAGAAAACAGAATAAACCCAGGGGTTGATGATGCGGCATATGTAAAGGCTGCATTTTTAAATGATATATTACAAGGAAAAACAAGTTCAAAAGTCATATCTCAAATAAAAGCAGTTGAAATTCTTGGTAAAATGATGGGTGGATACAATGTAACACCTTTGGTTGAAGCACTAAAACTTGATGAGCAAATAGCAACAGCAGCAGCAAATGAGCTAAAACATACACTTTTAGTATATGATTCATTCAACGATGTAAAAGAGCTTATGGATAGTGGCAATATTTATGCAAAAGATGTGATTACATCATGGGCAAATGCACAGTGGTTTACAAGTAAAGAGCCTATTAAAGAGGAGATGACTCTTACAGTATTTATAGTAGCAGGTGAGACAAACACTGATGATTTATCTCCAGCAGGAGAGGCATTTACTAGAAGTGATATACCTTTACATGCAAACTCTATGCTTCAAGCAAAGATGAGTGATGGTTTGCAAACTATAGCAAAGCTAAAAGAAAAAGGTCATAGTGTAGCTTATGTAGGTGATGTTGTTGGTACTGGATCAAGTAGAAAATCAGGTATCAACTCTGTTCAATGGCATTTGGGTGAAGATATACAAGGTGTTCCAAATAAAAGAACAGGTGGAGTTGTAATAGGCTCAATCATAGCTCCTATATTTTTCAATACTGCTGAAGATAGTGGATGTTTGCCTATAAAAGCTGATGTTTCAAAGATGGAAACAGGAGATGTAATAACTGTAAAATATTATGAAGGTAAGATCTATAAAGGAAGTGAGCTTATATCTGAGTTTAAAATAGAGCCAAATACATTGCCAGATGAGATAAGAGCAGGGGGAAGAATACCGCTTATTATAGGTAGAGGTTTAACCACAAAAGCTAGAGAGGCTCTTGGTATGGGTGAAGAAGATATTTTTGCAAAACCAGAACAACCACAAGATAGTGGCAAGGGTTATACTTTAGCACAAAAAATGGTAGGTAAAGCATGTGGAGTAAAAGGTGTAAGAGCTGGTATGTATGTAGAGCCTATTTGTGCAACAGTAGGTAGTCAAGATACAACAGGACCGATGACAAGAGATGAGATCAAAGAGCTTTCAGCACTTAGCTTTAGTGCAGATATGGTAATGCAATCATTTTGTCATACAGCTGCTTATCCAAAACCAGCAGATATTAAGCTACAACACACTTTACCAGAGTTTATTACAAGTAGAGGTGGAGTTATACTAAGACCAGGGGATGGAGTTATACACTCATGGTTAAACAGACTTTGTTTACCTGATACTGTAGGAACAGGTGGAGATAGCCATACAAGGTTTCCTATAGGGATCTCTTTTCCAGCAGGATCTGGACTAGTTGCTTTTGCTGCAGTTACTGGAGCGATGCCTTTAAATATGCCAGAATCAGTGTTGGTTAGATTTAAAGGTAAGATGCAAGATGGTATAACACTAAGAGATTTGGTTAATGCAATACCATATTATGCTATTAAACAAGGACTTTTAACAGTAGAAAAAAAGGGTAAGAAAAATATTTTTGATGGAACTATACTAGAAATAGAGGGCTTAGAAGATCTTAAAGTAGAACAAGCTTTTGAGCTTAGTGATGCTTCAGCAGAAAGAAGTGCAGCTGCTTGTACTGTTAAGCTAGGGGTTGATTCAGTAAAAGAGTATTTAAGCTCAAATGTTAAGCTAATAGAGCAAATGATAAAAGATGGATATCAAGATGCTAGAACTCTAGAAAGAAGAGCAGCTAAGATGAAAGAGTGGTTGGCAAATCCATCTTTAATGGAAGCTGATGAAGATGCAGAGTATAAAGCTATTATAGAAATAGATCTAAGTGAAGTAAAAGAGCCAATAGTAGCATGTCCAAATGATCCAGATGATGTAGCAACACTTAGTGAAGTATTAAATGATCCAAATAGACCAAAAAATATCGATGAGGTGTTTGTAGGATCTTGTATGACAAATATTGGGCTTTTTAGAGCTTTGGGTGAGGTTCTAAGAGGTGAGGGGCAAGTTCCTACAAGATTATGGGTATGTCCTCCAACTAAAATGGATCAAAAACAACTTACTCAAGAGGGTTATTACTCTATTTTTGGAACCGCTGGAGCTAGACTTGAAGTCCCAGGGTGCAGCTTATGTATGGGTAATCAAGCAAGAGTTGCTGATAAGGCAGTTGTTTTTAGTACTAGTACTAGAAACTTTGATAATAGAATGGGTAAAGATGCTCAGTGTTATCTAGGTAGTGCTGAACTTGCTGCTGTTTGTGCAATGCTTGGTAAAATTCCAACAGCACAAGAGTATAAAGAAATAGTAACTAAGAAAATAACAGATGATAAAAAGGGTATTATATATAAATATCTAAACTTTCATGAGTTTGACTCTGAAGAACTACAATATCTTATACATAGCTAAAATAACAGGAGAAAAACTCTCCTGTTATAACAAAGCTAAGTTAAAATAAAAAAACTATTAAAAAATATCGTAACTTTACCTCTTATTTAACTTTTTGTGGTACAATACTATTATGGAATTATTAGAAAATTTGAATAAACAAATAGAATATATTTTACAAGAATATGAAGAGTTGAAGTTTGAAAATCAAACATTAAAAGTACAGCTTGAACGACTCAAAGATGTTAATGATGAGTTGCTTAGAAATAATGAAGATATGCTTTTAAATATTGATAGAGCTTTGGCTATCTCAAAGGCAATGAGTGAAAAAAAAGATAGTATTTTATATTAATCATTTGGCTTATTCTTTAGAAGTTGATGAGCTATTAGAAGCTGAGATGACTTCTTATTTAAAGAAGGATGTAAATTTAACAATCCAAGAGCTTCTTGCAGCTTATGCACAAAAGTCACAAGAGTGTGTAGTTCTAAAAGAGGGGATTAAACTTATTTCTGAAAAACTACCTAAAATATGAGAGCATTTAGTTTAATAGAGGTTATTTTTGTTATTGTAGTGCTTTCTATTATCTCTTATTTTGCTATTGGTAAGTTTGGCAATGTTGTAAACTTATCTATAAAAACAAAAATAAGCTCTGATATAGCAATGATTAGGTTATCTTTAGCAAATGCAAAACAAAACTTACTACTTTCCAATGAACGTAAAACAATAGATACTTTAGATAATGCACCTATAAATAAACAAGGAGAGTTACTCTTTGGTGGTAATAATAATATAAAGCTTTTAAATTATCCTATAATATCATCCAGCCAAGAAAGTGCCAAAGGTGGGGATTGGGTTAAAATCTCTACAAATAAATATCTTGCTTTTTTGGATATAAATAGTAGTGTGGAGTTTATCTTTGATAATATTACAAATAGATTTGATTGTAATAATACAGATATTTTATGTAAAGAAATAAGCCAATGAAATATTATGAACTCTCCATAATAGGCTCAAATATGGCACCACTAAGCTATCAATATAGTAAAGAGTTAGATATAGGTAGAGTTGTAGAGGTAAGGTTAAAAAATAGAAAAAACACAAGTAAAGCTGTTGTTTTAAAAGAAGTAGAAAAACCTGATTTTAAATGTGTAGATATAGATAGTGTTAGTAGCTGTTTTTTTTCAAAACAGATGTTAGATATTGCCAAATTTATTTCAAGTTATTATATCTCTCATCTTGGAATTTGTCTAAATCTTTTTACCCCTTTTGATAACAATATAACCTTATTGCAAATAGATCCAAATATAAACGATAATATTAATCTATCTTCTAAACAGATGGAAGCTTTAGAATTTATAGATAAACAAAAAGTCTCACTTTTATTTGCTGATACAGGGAGTGGTAAGACTGAAATATATATTAAGCTTATAAAAGAGGCTCTTTTAGAGGGTAAACAAGCTTTACTTATGATGCCAGAAATCTCACTTACACCACAAATGCAAAAAAGACTTAAAGCTGTATTTGGTGATCAAGTTGCCCTTTGGCACTCTAAAGTAAGCAAAAAAACAAAAGATGATACTCTAAATAAGCTACAAAATGGAACTATCAAAATCATAGCAGGAGCTAGATCTGCACTTTTTTTACCATTTAGTAAGCTTGGCTTGATAGTTGTTGATGAAGAGCATGATGACTCATATAAAAGCAATCAAAACCCAAAATACAATGCAAAAGATCTAGCTATTTTTATAGGTAATAAGTTTAATATCAAAGTACTCTTAGGAAGTGCTACACCTTCACTTGTAACATATCATAAGATAGCTTATTTTAGATTGTCTCAAACATATTATCAAACAAAAAAGAAGTTTATTTTTGATACAAGTAATCTAGGATTAAATGATTTTATAATCAATAAAATCAAAAATACTATAGATAATAATAACCAAGTTATAGTTTTTTTACCTACAAGAGCAAATTTCAAATACCAAATATGTGATAGCTGTGGTGAGTCTATTAAATGTCCATATTGTAGTGTGGCTATGAGTTTGCATAAAAACCATAAAATACTTAAATGCCACTATTGTGGCTATAGTGAGGGTATTAAAGAGCAGTGTCCAAGTTGTAATATAGGGATTATTAAAAATTTTAGATTAGGAACAGCAGAGGTTGAAAGTAGTCTAAAAGAGATCTTAGATGGTGTTAAGATCTCAAGGTTTGATAGAGATGAGATAAGTAGTGAAACTAAGCTCAAAAAAGTATTAAGTGATTTTAATGATAATAAAATACAGATACTTATAGGTACACAAATGCTAAGTAAAGGACATGACTATCACAATGTAAAATTAGCAGTTATTTTGGGAATAGACTCTATTTTATCATCAAATAACTATAGATCAAGAGAAAATGCTCTTTCTTTACTTTTGCAAATAGCAGGAAGAAGTGGTAGAAAAGGTGATGGTGAGGTTTTGATCCAAACTAAAAATAAAGAGTTTTTTTATTCTCAAATAACAAATGATTATAAAGAGTTTTTAGATAGTGAACTAGAGTTTAGAAAAGATCTTTATCCTCCATTTGTAAAGTTAGCGAAGCTCTCTTTTGTTCATCAAAATCATAAAATAGCATATGATAATATGCAACAAACTTTACAACTATTATTTGAAAATAAAAATATCCAAATTATAGGATTTGGGGAAGAGGGTGTTTTTAAAATAGCCAATAAATATAGATATCAAATACTTTTACGAAGCAAAAGCCCAACATCTCTTTTGGAAGCTATTTATGCTATAAAAAATCCAACTTTTAGTGTAGATATGGATACTATTTAATATCTTCTTTTATTCCTTCTATTAAAGAAGCAAATTTAGTTTGTTTATTTTGTAGATGGTTTATATAGATATAGTAATTAGCTAGTACCTTTTTGCCATACTGTTTTGTTTCATCATAGCTTACTAATTCTATAGCCATATAAGGCATATATGGTAGGTTTTCTTTAAACAAAGGAATTATATTTCTATTTGTATATCCTATACCACCATTATAAGCATAGCTTACAAACAGTGGGCTAGATAGCTTTGATTCAAGATAATCTAGATGTTTATTGGCATATTTGACATTGATTTGTGGATCAAACATATCTTTAAGATAAATATCTTCTTCAAACTCTTTGGATAAAGACTCAACCAAAAAAGGCATTATTTGCATACTTCCTAGAGCATAAGCACTTGATATAGATGTTGGAATAAAACCACTTTCTTGCCTAGCTATAGCATAAATAAGAGATTTTCTATGAATAGAAGATTTACCTAAATACTCTTCATAAGGGCTTAGGAAAATAGCTTTTTGATATTTGTAGTACCTATGGTATATATTTGCTAGATATGGTATATCATATCTAGAAAAACTATTTTCATACTCTAAAAGATTTTCTTCGTCATATTTAATACCATCTTGAAGCATCCTAACCCAATCAAACTGTGAGATAGTAGGCTCTTGTAACTCTTGGTTTATTTTAAGAGTAAAAATAAGATTATCAAACTCTTTATTAAAATGCTCTTTAGCATAGATGGAGTAGATATTTATATCACTACTTTGACTAAGTTTTTCTAAAAATTCCTCTTCTTGATTTAGCTGATATTGCCAAAATAAAACCATATCTTTATCTATAGAAAAATATGCTTTTTTATAGGCATTTTCTAAATAATTCATAGCCATTTGTGGATCATAAGAGGCATTTATTATAGAGTTGAGTGCTAGGAGAAATGAACTTTGAAAATTTAAAGAGCTATCATCTATTCCAATAAGTGATTGTTGAAGATTTTTTAGCTTAGTGTCAGTAACAATTAGCTTAATAGTTTGGTTAAATCTTTTATCATCTTTGATTTTATTCATCAAAGCTTGAGGTAGCTTATAGTTTAGTTTTTCAAATCTAAACTCTTTTGTGGTTTTGTTAAAAACTTCAAAAAAAATCTCTTTTGAAGAAGATGCAAGTTTAACAAAAGGTAAACTAGAGTTTATAACTTTTAATGATTCAGCTTTAAGGGGATAGTTTAGAGATAGTTTATCTATGATTAGATCTATTTCATTGAAATTTAAACTTAAAGCCTTACCATAGCTAAGCCCTGTAACTATACAATCATCACTTTGATCTAGTAAATCTTTTGCATTTGCTTGCATACACTGAGCTACAGCGTAAGTTTCATCGTTATCTTGTTTTTTAGCATATCTATAAAAAAGATTATTGTTCATATACTTTATCTCTGCTAGAGCAAGATCTGCTTCATCTGAGCTTATATCTTGATTTAGATATTGCCAGATATAAAAATCCTTTGTAAGGCTTCTTGGAAGCTCTTGTAGATCTTCTATTTTAAGCTCTTTATACAACAGATCTGCTTGTACAAATAAAAAAGATAAAGATAGTAATAAACTCTTTTTTAGCATGACATTACCCTATAAAAAGTCTCGTTAAAAAAGTTTCCAAAAATATCAATCCAAAAATAACAATTATTGGAGCCAAATCAATACCACCAAATACAGTAGGGATATATCTTCTTATGACTCTATATGTAGGTTCAGTTAATCTATGTAATGTTTGAACTATAGGGTTATAAGGATCAGGATTTACCCAACTTAATAGTGCAGAAATGATTATAACCCACTTATATAGTGAGATAATACTAATAATAACAATAAAAACAGAACTTAAAAATGCATCAGTCATAACTACTCCTATTTGATTATTTCTTGTAGATAATTTTTGATATATGGATATATATCACTTATATTTGGACCATTCCAAACACCAGTTAAACAAAATCTAAGAGGCATAAAAAGAGATTTACCTTTTAGTCCACTTTGATTTGAAATATAGTTTTTAAAATCATCATATTGATCAAAAAACGGCATATCTAAAGCAATTTTCTTGATAGTTTCTACCTCTTTTTCATAATCATCTTGTGTGATTTTTGGAGAAAAAATAGCATTTAGTTTACCCTTTAACTCTTTTGTAGTACTAGCTTCTTCAAGATATACTTTTGCTAAAGACCCTATATCACTATCTGCATATCCTAAGATTTTTGAAAGTCTTAGTTCATCTATAGTTTTTAGATGCTCTTTATTGATAAATCTTAGTTTATCTATATCAAACTTAGGTGCATTTGTTGAGATTGATTTGATATCGAACCAAACAATAGCCTCTTCTATAGTAAATATCTCTTTTGGTGTTTTACATCCAAGAAGAACTAAATAATTTGCTATAGCTATAGGTAAGAAGCCCTCATCTATAAGCCATTGGATACTAGAAGCATTATCTCTTTTACTCATTTTTTTGCCCGTTTGGGCATTGAGAATAATAGGAAGATGAAGATATTTAATCTCTTTTGTATATCCTAAAGAGTCTCTTATATGCTTTTGTTTTGGTGTATTTGATAGATGATCTTCACCTCTTATAACCAAAGATATATCATAAAGCATATCATCAATAGCACATGCAAAGTTATATGTTGGAGTTTTATCTTTCCTCATAATAATAAAAGAATCTACATCAAAAGGATCATAATTAAACTCACCTCTTAGCTCATCTGTACATTTAATACTATTTGATGGTTTTTTTATTCTTACTGTAAATCCTGATTCGTTATTTAAAACCTCTTCATCACTTATTACTTCACAATGTCCATCATATCTATATGGTTTATTTGATTGTTTAGCATCTTCTCTTTGAACATCAAGTCTCTCATCACTACAAAAACAAGCAAAAGCCTTTTTTTCTACTAAAAGTTGCATAGCAAATTGTTGATGATATTTTAGATTATCACTTTGATAGTGTGCCATTTTATACTCTATCCCAAAAAGCTCTAACATTTGTAAAATCTCTTTATCTTTGCCTTCTATATTTCTTTCTTTATCTGTATCTTCTATACGGATTATAAGGTCTTCTTTTAGCTGTTTTGACAGTATATAGTTAAAAAGGGCAACTCTTAAGTTACCTATGTGCATATCACCTGTTGGGCTTGGTGCAAATCTTAACATTATTTTTCCTTATTTGTTACTATAGCAAAAGATAAATTGTTTATTTCGCTATGATTTTTTATATATTTATTTAAATCTTCTAAATTTAGTTTTTTTATTAACTCTAGCTCTTTTTCATTATAATCAAGTGGTAAACCTCTATAATAATAAGTAAAAGCTCTTCCTAATCTTTGACTTAGAGTCTCACTTCTAAGAGGTTCACTTCCAAGTAAAAAAAGTTTTGCACTTTCTAGCTCTTCTTGAGTTGCACCTTTTTTGATAAAATCCTCTACTAAACTAACAACAAGCTCTTTTGCTTCATCTGCTTTATCTAGTTTTGTTTGAAGATATCCTGTAAAATAGGAATTTGATTTATTGATAGTTATATACCCATAAGCTGAGTATGCTAGGCCTCTTTTTACTCTTATCTCTTCTAAAAATCTACTACCAAAACCACTAGCACCTAGTATAAAAGATGCAACTTCTGCTTTATAGTTTTCTTGGTTTTTGGAATCTGTTTCAAAAGGTGAAGCAAAATAGATATAAGCTTGTTCTGTATTTTTATAAAATTCTTGATACTCTTTGGTATCTTTTGCTTTAATAATCTCTAGCTCTTGAGGTGTACCTTTTTGAAGGTTTTTAACAATAGGAGTGATTTCATTTTTAAACTCTTCAAACTCTATATCTCCACCTGCAACTAAAATAAGATTTGATAAAGTAAGAGTATTATTTAAAAAAGTCTCTACATCTTTTATAGATATTTTTTCTATATCTTCTATTTCACCTAAACTAGAGTTTTGTAATGGAGTATTTTTGAAAACTATTTTTTTAAGTTCTTGTTTAGCTATATAATCATAGTCACTATCTTTTCTTTTTATAGTACTAATAATTAAATTTTTCAACTTATCCAATGAATCTTTTGTAGTATTTGGATCTTTTAAAAGTTCATTAAGATATAAAAAGGCATATTTTGATTCACTTTTTAAAGCACTTATCTCTATAACAAACGTCTCTAGTCCACAACTTGTATTGATAGTTATTGCTTTACTCTCTAGCAAAGTTGCAAAGTTAGTAGATCCTAGTTTTTTTGTACCTTCATTTAACATCAAAGCACTCAAATTTGCTAATCCACTTTTTTGATTTTTAAAATCTGTTATATAACCACTATTTTGAAACACAAGCTGAAAGTTTATAGTTGGAATACTATTTTTTTCATAAATTGTAGTTATTTTTTCACCATTTACTTCTATCTCTTTTAGAGTTACACTCATTAAACTTCCTTGTAAAAATATAAAAATTAATATTGTTTTCAACAAATAATTCATTATTAATCAAACCTTTGTAGTACATTATAAGCTGTATCTCTTTTTGCTGGAAACTCACCTACATCTTTGATAAGTCTTATCATCTCATCTTGATTCATCCTATTTTCAGCTCCTGCAGCTCTTACAACATTTTCTTCCATCATCGTACTTCCAAGATCATTTGCTCCAAAAAGCAGGGCAAGTTGCCCTATATGACTTCCTTGTGTAACCCAAGATGATTGTATATTTTTAAAGTTATCAAGATATAGCCTTGCTACACTTAAAAGTCTTAGATATCTATTTGATGATTGTATTCCAATATCAGGATATTCATCTTTTAGTTTTGTATTAGCACTTTGAAAAGACCACAATATAAAGGCTCTAAACCCACCTGTTTCATCTTGTAGTGATCTTATTTTATCCCAATGCTCTATAATCTCTTCATCACTTTCAACAGTACCAAACATCATAGTAGCTGTTGATTTCATATCTATTTTATGTGCTTGTCTATGGACTTCAAGCCATTTATCACTATCAAGT